>NZ_PGVC01000008.1:0-15711 GCF_002860225.1 Bacillus sp. V33-4 | reverse complement strand
TGGAACACCCTGAAACCCGAGGACAAGAAGACAATATCTAATTCCTGTTTTCTACTCTACATATTTAAAAATTTTACACAAACCGGGTCGGGAACGGTGACATCCGCTTGCAGGAGCTTCAGCTTCCCCGACGCTTCGTCCCGGGCGAATAACACGAGATTGCTTGTGTTTTGATTGGAAGCGACAAGGAATTTTTCTGTTGGATCTAACACAAAATCGCGCGGCCAGTCTCCCTCCGTTGAGGTATGCTCGACAAACGTGAGTTCACCCGTATCTGCATTGACGCTGAAAACGGCGATGCTGTTGTGCCCCCGGTTAGCGGCGTATACGAAGCGGCCATCAGAGGAGATATGAATAGCGCTTCCCTGATTGTTCTCGGTAAAGTCGTTCGGAATTGTTGCAATATATTGCAGTTCAGTAAAGCTGCCGTCCTGTTCATTGTATTGAACAACAATTACTTCGGAACTGAGCTCTGTCATAATGTATGCATATTTTTGGTTTGGATGGAAGACAAGATGTCTTGGCCCGCTTCCCGCTTTGACCGATAAACTGTTTACTTCAGTCAGTACCCCGTTGTTTTCTTTATAAGTAAGGACTTTATCAATGCCTAAATCGACTACAGCGATATACTTCCCGTCAGGTGTAAAGTCGGCGTAATGCGTATGCGGCTTTTCCTGGCGCTCTTTGTTAGGACCAGTGCCTTCAAATTGGATAATGGATGAGGCAGGTTGAACGGCTCCATTCTCTTTGTTGAGCAAAAATGATTCGAGCGTTCCTTTATGATAGTTTGCAGTCATGACCAGGCGGTGTTCGCTGTCAACGCTAAGATGGCATGGAGGTGATCCTGCGCTTACCTGGCTGTTGATTGGTTGCAATTCCCCAGTTTCGCCAGTCACTTTAAAAGCAGCAACTCCGCCCGCTTCTCCTTCTTTTACAACTGAATAAAGGAATTGATTATCCTTGCTGATCGTTAAATATGTAGGGTTGTCCAGCTCAGCGGCAGCAGTTACCCCGCTGATTTCGGCTTGGGCTGTATCCAATGCAAAAGTATAAATTCCCTTGCTGTCACCTTTTGTATACGTTCCGACATAGCCAATAAGCTTGCTGCGATTCGTCATCTTAGCTCCTCCTTCAATTAAATGCATTAGTTTCATTATATCACGAGCAAATGATTACGGTTAAAAATCGGACGTCTGGCGAAACGAAGTTTGGTGGGTTTACTTTTACAGCCGTACAGATGGTGGTTGCAGGATTGATATTAATTTTGGCGAATTGGAAATATAGATTTTAAGAAGATGCAAAGGTTTAGTTGAGTTTCAAGACAATTTATGCATAAAAAAGAAGGAGTAAAAATCGTGAATATTAACTTAGCAGGTAAAAAAGCAATTATCAGCGGATCAACGACAGGAATAGGATATGCGATTGCAAAAGGTTTAGCTGAAGCTGGCGCAACTGTGCTTATTAACGGGCGCAGCGCGAAAGGCGTGGAGGAAGCTGTCGCGCGGCTTCATGATGAAGTCGTGAAAGCAGAGGTAACGGGTTTTGCGGCTGATTTGAGCAAGAGTGCGGAAGCGAGCCGGTTAATGGAATATTGGCCGGAAGCGGATATTCTCGTTAATAACATCGGTATATTTGAACCCAGGCCTTTTTTTGAAATCGATGACGAGGAATGGGAGCAGTATTTTCAAGTAAATGTGATGACCGCGGTCCGGCTTACGCGCTATTATGCAGCAGGAATGGTTGAGAGAGGCTGGGGGAGAGTGCTTTTTAACGGAAGCTCGACAGGCGGTTTTTTTTCGGGAGAAATGGTTCACTACGGGGCAACCAAGGCAGCGATATTGGGATTGTCGAGGGGAGTCGCCGAAAGCACAGCAGGGAGCGGTGTAACGGCTAACACATTTCTGCCCGGGCCCACCTGCACTGAAAAAGTCGAGGAGCATTTTAAATCAGCGGCAGCCGAATTGGGACAGACGTTTGAAGAAATTGAAAAGGATCTATTTGAAAAAAGCCTTCCAAGTTCATTGGTAAAGCGCTTCGTTTCCGGCAAAGAGATAGCAAATCTGGTTGTATTTTTAGCATCAGAACAAGCAGCTGCGATAACCGGAACAGCCATGCGCGTTGATGGGGGTATCGTTCGGTCGATTTTGTAAGTCAGAGTTCCACGAATAGAAACGAGAGAACCACCCTGAATGATATGGGTGGTTCTTGATTAGATTAGGAAGTTAACTGGAATGTGTAGATACAATGTCGTAATCGCAAGTGTGGTTTTGGCAATTCAGGCGTTTGTTATCCATCTCCGAATACAGCTACTCTACTTCAGTTAACTCTCCAATCTCAACTACGTTGGTCTCTTTGAGCGGCCCTCTCATATGAACTGTTGCTGTTCGGCCGTCCTCATTCACCTCGTCAATCCAGACTGAAATATTATGATATTTCACTTCAATATCAGCTGGAGAAGATAGAATTTGTTTAACCCGATTTAGATCCATTAGTTCGCCTCCTCATATTATTTGTTATTTTTTCAATAAGGATGAATTTTATGCCTTTATCACTGAAATTGATATTTGCCGTTTATGATGGAAACCTCGGAATTTATGAGCAAACGGCAGCCCGAATGACACGGCCAGTCCGCGAAGAATGAGAATAAATGCCTGGTTGACGATCGAAGCGGCTGCACCAAGCTGATCCAGTGCCATGAATACAGATATGGCGATAAACGCATACTTTGAAATGGAAGCAAGAATGGTAAGTTCGGAGCATGAAGGATGCTGTCAAGCATGTACTGAACACTGAACAATGGTTTAACCTGGGAAAGAATCAGGAGGGGTTGTGTGAGCGCAGATCGAAAAATAAAAGTTAACATCATTCATGCAGCCGTTTTCTTTCTCTGGTGCAAGACGTATTTAGCCTATAAATACAGCTTCGAACTGAGCGGCGAAAATCTAATGCAGGAATATATTTTAATTTTAAACCCACTAAGCTTTTTGATGATTGGCGCGGGAATTGGCCTGTTTTTGACTGGCAGGAAACGAAACTATTTTGTGCTCATTTTCCATGCTTTCATATCGGTCGTTCTATATGCGAACGTGGTGTATTACCGCGAGTTTTTCGATTTCATCACGATTCCTTTATTAATGCAGAGGAGCAATTTCGCCGATTTGGGAACAAGTATCAGGGAATTGGTTAACTTGACTGATATTTTTTATTTCTTGGACACTGTCTTCCTCGCATATCTTGTTGTTCGAAAGCCTGTTCTCCTTTCACTGGAAGGTTATTCACGGCCGCAAAAAACAGCTTTCTATTATATAGCAGCAGCACTTGCGTTCTTAAACTTAAGCCTGGCCGAAACGCAGCGGTCTGAATTATTGACACGGACGTTTGACAGGGAAATTCTTGTGAAAAATATTGGGACATATCATTACCATATTTACGATGCTTTTCTCCATACAAAAGCAAAAGCACAGCGGGCAATGGCTGATGGGGATGAATTGAGTGATATAGAAAATTTTACTCAAGCCCGCTATAAAAAGCCCACAGCAACTTTGTTCGGAATTGGCAAAGGAAAGAACCTGATTGTCGTTTCGCTTGAATCAACCCAAAGCTTTGTTATTGGCCAGAAGGTTAATGAACAGGAAATCACTCCTTTCTTAAATGACTTTAAGGAGGAAAGCTTCTATTTTGACGAGTTTTATCATCAAACTGGACAGGGAAAAACGTCTGATTCTGAATTTCTGCTCGATAATTCACTGTATCCGTTAAGCAGGGGAGCTGTGTTTTTTACTCATGCTGATAACCGTTATTATTCGATGAATGAAAAATTGAAGGAAAAAGGATATTTTACGGCCACATTGCATGCCAATAATAAAAGCTTTTGGAATCGCGATGTGATGTACGGGAATTTAAAATATGACCGTTTTTATTCTCTGCTCGATTATCAAGTCACAGCGCAAAATTCGGTTGGATGGGGAATGAAGGATATCGATTTTTTCTATCAGTCGGTTCAGCATATGAAGCAAATGCCCCGTCCTTTTTACACAAAGTTCATTACACTGACGAACCATTTTCCGTTTGAGCTCAAGCCCGAGGATCAGTTGATCGATGAATACCACTCTGTGAGCGGGACATTAAATCGTTATTTTCCGACTGTACGTTATACAGATGAAGCCATAAAGCTTTTTATAGAAGATTTAAAAAAGGAAGGTTTATACGAAGACTCCATTCTTGTTTTGTATGGAGATCATTATGGGATTTCGGAGAACCATCATGAGGCGATGGGACAATTTTTGGGAAAGGAAATCACCCCGTACGAGAACATCAGACTTCAGCGGGTCCCTCTATTTATTCATATACCTGGTATTAAAGGCGGTACGATTTCTTCCATCTCCGGCCAAGTGGACTTGCGTCCAACGTTGTTGCATTTACTGGGCATTGAAACAAAAGAAGACATCCAGTTTGGTACGGATCTTTTTTCGAAGCAGCGGGATCAATTTACCGTTCTCCGCGATGGAAGCTTTATCTCGAACGATTTTATTTTTACAGGAGGCAATTGCTATCAGAAGGATACAGGTATAGTCATCGAAAAAGCAAGCTGTGAACCAATTATCGAACAGGCAAAACAGGAGCTCGAGTATTCAGATCAAATCATTTATGGAGACTTGCTTCGCTTTTATCAAAAATAGTGCGAGGGTCATAAAACATTGCCGGCATAAACTTATTATTTGCTTTAAGCCTGAGAATTCATGTATCTTTGTACTAAAAAGGGAGGCTTGTTGAAATGCTGCTTGAAAAATTACCGGATCTTTCATTAACAGATATGAGCGGTAACCCATTTGCACTCAAGGAGTTACAAGGCAAAAAGACGCTAATCTTTATGTGGGCTTCTTGGTGACGATGCAGAGAGCAGCTGCCAGGCTGGCAGCGATTTCATGAAAAGCATCGCGACAACGGCTTTGAAATTCTTTCTGTTGCTGTTGATATTCAAGGACCTGAGGTCGTGAGGCGGTATACAGAATATACCTCTTTTCAAACAGTCGTCGATACCGAAAATAAGTTATCGAACCTTTTTGGCTTTAAGATTGTCCCGAATGGAGTTTTTATTGACCATGACGGCACGATTCGCCTCATTAAAGAAGGATTTCATGTAACAAACGAGGAGCATATTTTAGCCGTTGAAAAACTAATCGATAATCAAGAAGAATCGATTCAGCTACAGGACACGTACCATGTTCACCGAAAAAAGCTGAGCGAACTTGAAGTAAGCCTTGCACAAACAAAATTTAAGCTCGGACTGGCGTATGCAGGTGCCGGAAAACATGATGACGCCTTAAAGCAGCTTGATGATGCGCTTGAGCTTGATCCTGATAATTTCTTAATTCGCAAACAGCGGTGGTACATCCGCTTTCCAGAAAAATTCTTTCCTGTAATAGATATCGAGTGGCAGCAAAAGCAACTTGAAAGAGAACGTGCTGAAGAACAAATGAGATCAGACGATGTCTGCGGACCAGATGGATGCATCATTCCGGGAACACAAAAAACAGATTAATTTTCAAAAAAAATCGTTAAGGCAGCCTGTTGTGGACTTTCACTTCAGGCATTTTTTGCCGGGATTCATAAAAAACGTTCAGGGTTGTGATTAATTTAAAAAATAAAGGGTAGTTTTGTATGAAGAGCTTTGATAAAAAAGACATTTTTTGGGCGTGGACACATATGATTTGCCAGAATCGTTTATATTTTATATCATTTGATTACAACCATCGCGTGATGGTTTTGATAAAGGGGGGGTGGCTGACCATGGGGTTGTAGGATATCGTATAGGTGAATTGGCCCGATTGGCCAACGTCACCAAACGAACTATCGATTATTATACGAATATTGGGATTTTAAGACCGAAACGTTCAGGTTCAAACTACCGCTATTATGATGATCATGATCTTGAACAATTACGGTTCATTGAACAGTGTAAACGTGAAAACTTAACACTTGAAGAAATAAAAAAACGTACAATTGCGAAGAAAAAGGAAGTAATCCAGAACATTCATGGATCAGATCTTTTACAAGAACAGATAAAACGTCTCCAGCAGGATATGGAAACAATTATTCCACTTCTGGAAAATCTGGATCCTGATCAACGCATTCTCTTTAAAAAGCATTTCACGTCTGAGAACATGTCATTAATACAGTCGCTGCTTTTATTACTGATGTGAGTTTAGAAGGATGCGAATCTACCTTTTTCCCAGACTCGATTTAAAACTGACATTTAAATCATAAGAAAAATAATTTATTCACCTAAAGGGAGGTGTTTGTCTTACTCATTACTTGAGTAAGGCACTTGCTTGATAACAGTTAACCTGATACTAGTCGCAATCCTGATAGCTTTAACCGCATTTTTCGTTGCTGCGGAATTTGCTATTGTGAAAATTAGAACAACGAGAATTGACCAGCTTGTGATAGAAGGAAATAAAAATGCAATAGCTGCTAAAAGGGTCATTGGGGCCCTGGATGAGTACTTATCAGCGTGCCAGCTTGGCATTACGATTACCGCTTTAGGTTTAGGGTGGCTTGGCGAGCCGACAGTCGAAAGGCTTTTGTTTCCCCTATTTGAAAAATACGCTGTAAATGAATCGTTATCTCATATCTTATCGTTTGCGATCGCATTCGCTTCCGTAACGTTTTTGCATGTTGTAGTTGGGGAACTTGCCCCGAAAACGGTTGCCATTCAGAAAGCGGAGGCTGTTACTCTTTATTTTTCAAGACCGTTGATTCTTTTCTATCGTGTGATGTATCCTTTCATCTGGGTCCTCAATGGTTCTGCCAGGCTGCTAGTGGGGATATTTGGCTTAAAGCCTGCTTCCGAGCATGAAGTTGCCCATAGTGAAGAAGAGCTTCGCCTCATACTTTCAGAAAGCTTCAAAAAAGGCGAAATCAATCAATCTGAATTCAAGTATGTGAACAAAATTTTTGAATTCGATGATCGAATAGCCAAGGAAATCATGGTTCCAAGAACGGAAATTATTGGCCTTGACAAGGATGCATCCATTGATGAAATTCTGGGGACAATTCGTGATGAAAAATTTACAAGATATCCGGTTATTGACGGCGACAAGGATAACATCATCGGAATCATCAATATAAAAGAGCTCCTTACGGCAAGCTTGTTTGTAAAAAGTGAATTTGAGATTGAGAAATATATAAAACCTGTGATTCGTGTAATTGAAAACATCCCAATTCACGATTTGCTGCTGAAGATGCAAAAAGAACGAACCCATATGGCAGTCCTTCTTGATGAATACGGTGGGACAGCAGGACTGATAACGGTTGAAGATATTCTGGAGGAAATTGTCGGCGAAATTCGTGACGAATTCGATGCCGATGAAATTCCGCTAGTGCGGAAAATCAATAACCAGCACTATATTTTTGACGCCAAGGTGTTAATCGGCGATGTTAACGACTTGCTTGGCATTTCTATACCCGAAGAGGATATCGATACGCTGGGCGGCTGGATTTTGACACAGAGGTATGATGTTGAGCAGGGTGATGTCATGCAGGCGGAAGGGTACGATTTTATCGTTAAAGAGCTTGACGGACATCACATCTTATATATTGAAGTCAAAAAATCCCAGCCAATAAAACTGGAAGTCAGCGAAGCAGCTGACAAGTAAAATTTTTAACAGAAACGGGCAGACCATCTCGGTCTGTCCTTTTTTTGTGCAAAGACGATCGTTGGCAGAAAGATTGACCCGTATTTTATTCGCATGCAGCGACCCAGTATCCTGCCTTTATGTAAACATGGTTTATTTTTTTCTTAAAATGGGCATTGATTCAATATAGTCAATTTTACTGAAAAGGGAGTGCGGGCATGGGGAAGATAGACAAAGCTATGCTTGTTTACAATGCGCATGCGGGGCAACAAGGGGTTCAATCAAATTTAGAAGCCTGCCTCCCTATATTAGCAGCAGAAATTGAGCAGCTTACGGTGATGAAATCATCAGAACAAGGACATCTTGCTGAAATATGTAAAAACTATGGGGCTGAGCAGGATGTGCTGTTTATTTTGGGCGGGGATGGAACGGTTCATGAATGTATTAATGGACTGGCCGAATTACAAAAAAAACCGGCAATTGCTGTATTGCCTGGAGGAACATGTAATGATATAAGCCGAATGATGGAAATTCCCCAAAATATCCGAACAGCGGCTGAGGCATTGTTGACTGGTATCGCTCGGCCGTTTGATGCCATCAAGGCTGATGATCATTACTTGATTAATTTTTGGGGTATCGGCCTAGTCACGAAAACATCAAATAATATCAATGAAGCGGAAAAAGAACGGTTGGGAAAAATCAGCTATTATCTAAGTGCAATTCGCACAATTAATAAAATGGAACCTTTTCGCTATACAATAACCTGTGATGGAGAGACTAGCGCTGGTGAAGCAATCATGATCCTTGTTGCCAACGGCCAATTCATTGGAACGAATCGGCTTCCTTTTTGCAATATCAGCTTTGATGACGGCCTGGCCGAGATCATTATCGTAAAGAACGCGAGTTTAACATTATTAAAAGAACTTTTTACCCTGGATTTAACTCAAATAAATGAAGAAACAGGCAGAGAATTTCAGCTTTCAAGAGGAAGCAAAATAAAGATCGAAACAGAAAAGAGAATGGAAGCCGATATGGATGGAGAGGTTTATTTGCAAACCCCTTGTGAGCTGACCGTCTTAAAACATTATTTTCGGTTCATTAAGCCGGCTTAAAAAACCAGTATGCCGACAACATTTTTCAGTTATGAACAGAAGCAGTGTCATTTTCCTTGCTGTTTAATTGAAGCCATTTATTAGAATTGTTTTTCTAAAAAAAGATAAGTGCCGAATTGCGGCACCTATCTTTTTTTTATTCCCCTAAGTATGCATTTAACATCCAGATATGTTTATCAACTTTTTGAATCAAGCCGATAGCAAGATCATTGGTAATGATATCATTTTGTTCTTCGGCAAGGACTGCTACCTCTTGTAAACCTTCATTTATTTTTCTGTAGTCTTCAATAAGTGACTGGACCATTTCATTCGCTGTTGTTTCGCCGTTTGTTTCTTGCAATGTCGCTGCTTCTATATATTCCTTCAAGGTAGCTATCGGTTCGCCGCCAATCGCCAACAACCGTTCAGCTGTTTCGTCTATAACAAGGGCAGCTTCCGTGTAAAGCTCTTCGAACTTTTCATGAAGGGTGAAAAATAGTGGCCCTTTTACATACCAGTGAAAACGGTGCAATTTTGTATAAAGAATATTCCAATTCGCAATTTGTGTGTTCAATAGTTTTTGTAATGTCATTTATATAGTCCCTCCTAAATTTAACTTATTTTTATTTTATCCTATACCCATATTAAAATCAATACTAAATTATAATAATTATAAAATAAATATAATTATAATTTAAAACGTGTTTATAGTAAAAAACAATAATGCTCGGTTCCGTTGTTGAGGTCGAAGTGAAAAAGGGTGATAATAGAAGAGCATGTACGTAAATTGACAGCGTAACTACATACGCATATAAAAGGGTGTTAACGTTGGAAATTATACTTTACTTTATTATAGGTGCAATCATCAGTGTCCTTTCTGGTTTTTTCGGAGTAGGCGGCGGTTTTATCCTGACACCGATTCTATTATTGCTTGGCTTTTCGCCTATCGTGGCAATTACCATGAGCCTTTTTTATTCAATGGCAACATCCGGTTCAGGAATAGCCGGCCATATTCGTCTGAAAAATATCTTGTGGAAGGAAGGATTCATTCTTGGGAGCAGCGGAGTCATCGCGACCCAATTTGCCCGGCCTTTCGTTTTTTTCTTGGAAAGAAGAGGATTTGATGAAATCGTCATTCCTGTTTTCTATGTCATTTTATTAAGCTATTTTGCCTTTAAAATGCTGACGGGCGCTAACGGAGCCATAATCGAAAGCAATGCGGCAACTCATCCCTCATACATAAAGCTGGCGTTGATCGGCTTTTTTGGCGGCTTTATTTCAACTGCTCTCGGAGTGGGCGGCGGCTTTATTATTGTACCGTTAACGATTGCGTTTCTTGGTTTCCACCCGAAAAAGGCTGTCGGGACAAGCCTTTTTGCGGTGTTAATGATCGTGAGTGTCGGGTTTATCTCCTACGCCCTTACGATCTCAATTGATTACCGCGTTGGCCTGCTTCTCGCAGCGGGAGGTCTGCTTGGCTCCCAGTTCGGGGCAAAGTTGACGAGCTATTATCAACAAAAGGAAATTAAAGTCTACATGGCGCTCCTTTATATTGCTACATTGTTAAGCGTAGTTCTTAAATTAATGGAAATCAGCATGATTGGCCTTGGCATATTGGCCCTGTTTATTGGATTCTTTTTTACGAAATCATTTGTAAAATTGAAAACTGGAGTGAAGGATGCAGTATAATATAGAAAAAAACACAACAGATGATGTTCAGGAAGCTGAAATCACTCAATGAACCGGATGGAGGGGCCAAAATGCTTAATGCCCGGTTGAGCAGTATTTTGCGTGAACTTATGGCAGCCCGGAATTCATTAACCAGTCAATATTTAGCTAATGTGATTCAAGTAACGTCGAGAACCATTAGAAACGATATTAAAGAGCTGGACAGGCTACTGTCAGCGAATGGGGCTGGAATTAAATCAGTGCGGGGGAGCGGGTATGAGCTCAGAATTGACGACGACCAGCGTTTTCTAAAGCTATTAAAAGAAGTTTTTCAAAACAGCTCCCTTCACGAGGACCTTCCAACCTTGCCGGAAGAAAGAATCCGTTATTTAATCAAGCGCTTGTTGCTTTCGGACAAATTTGTAAAGCTCGATGAGTTGGCTGATGAATTTACATCAGCAGATCAACTGTTCAAAATGATCTTCGCGAAGTAAAGAAAATATTACAGGCCTACGGGATTGTTTTAGAAAAGCGGCCTAATTATGGTGTGAAATTAAGAGGAGAAAATGACTAAACTTATTATCAATGCAGATGACTTTGGATATTCAAAAGGGGTTAACCTTGGAATTATCGAGGCATATCAAAACGGCATTGTTACTTCAGCCACTTTGATGACAAATATGCCTGGCGCCCGGCATGCCGCAGCGCTTGCATTACAAAACCCGAACCTCGGGGTAGGAATTCATCTAGTGCTGGATTGTGGCCGGCCTGTGAATGAAAATGTCCCTTCGCTTATTAATGAAAAAGGGGATTTTCATCGTGCAAATGCTTTGATCGAGGTTGCTGAACTGGTGGATATTGAAAAAGAATACACGAGCCAAATTGAGAAATTTCTTTCGTTCGGTCTGAGCCCGACGCATCTTGACAGCCACCATCATCTTCATGGCCACGAAAAGATATTTCCGATTGTCAGCAAGCTTGCCAGAAAATATCATCTTCCGGTCCGAAAGGTGTCAGCTGACCTGCAACATTCCAGCAATATTGAATTGTCGACAGTTCAGCATTTTATACCGGATTTTTATGGGGACAGTTTAACTGCGGAGCACTTGCTGGAGCTAATGGATCAATCTCTTTCTTATGAAAGCGCTGAACTAATGTGCCATCCAGCATATATTGACGAACCGCTTTTAACCGGGAGTTCCTACGCCCTTCAAAGAGTGCGTGAGCTTGCGATACTAACAGATAACAGTGTCCGCAGCGCTGTCGCAGAAAAGGGCGTTGAATTGGTTACTTACAAAGAGGCTTTTAACCAGTCCTTTGTATAGAGAGGAGAAGCAATTGGAAAACAAAGAACAAATCATCTTTGAATTGATTCTTCATGGAGGAAATGCCAGAAGTGAGGCAATCGAAGCGATAGCTGCAGCGAAACAAGGGGATTTTGAAAAAGCGAGAAAAAAACTGCAGCTGGCGGGCGAGGCTTTAAACTCAGCGCACCATATCCAAACATCTTTAATCCAGGTAGAGATAAGTGGTGTTAAGAATGAAGTCTCACTTTTAATGGTCCATGCCCAGGATCATTTAATGAATGCCATGACTATCAAGGAATTAGCTGCGGAATTTGTCGACCTCTATGAACGGGTACTAGAAACATAGACTGAAATCAAAACGATTTACGGAGCAGCATCAATCTTTCCTAGATTACCTGGAATGCTGCTGCTCGTTTCCTGGCCCCTGTTCCTGAAACGTTTCATGCAATGGCGCTTTTAAATTGAGTAAAACAACACCAACTATGATCAAGACAATTCCTGCAACCATATTAAAACTGATTTTTTCTTTCCAGATTAATACTCCAATAACAGCAGTTGCAGCGGTTCCTACTCCCGACCAAATAGCATATGCAATGCTCAATGGGATCGTTTTGAGAGAGAGCGACAGGGAGAAAAAAGCTACACCGAAGCCTAAAATGACACCAATGCTGGGCAGTATTCGTGTAAACCCTTCAGATGCTTTTAGCATCGAAGTGCCAAACAGCTCAGAGATAATGGCAATAGCTAATAACAAATAAGAATTCATGGAAAAACCTCCAGATTTATCGTTGCTGCCTCGTGCTATGATTCACTTTACCTGTCATTGAATATGTCGTCAAATATCAAGGATCAACTTTTTCCGTTGCTTAAAGGAAAAAGCATAAGTGTAAATGTAAGCGTTTTTACAATAAACTGAAATCATCGGGGCATAACGAAACAAGCATCATAAGAATAATCGCCAGCAGCACGACGTTCCTCATGACGAAAATGGAGGGAGCGATAAGGGACTGTCAATCGCACATGAATAAGTTCCTTTGACATCGGAGGTGAAAGCATTGGAAGAATTAGAAGGGATTATTTTTCAAATTATCCTTTATGGAGGAAATGGGAAAAGCTCGGCGATGGAAGCTATTGCAGCTGCCAAACAGGGCGATTTCGAGGCGGCAAGGTCAAAATTGCTGGAATCTGCAGATGCATTAAATGAAGCGCATAAATTCCAGACTTCATTAATACAGGGAGAAGCAAAGGGAGAACAAGCGACAGTTTCGCTTCTGATGGTTCACGCCCAGGATCACTTAATGAATGCTATTACATTGAAAGACTTAGCCACTGAATTTGTAGACTTATATGAAATGATCACGTTAGAGAAAATTTCAAAATAGGTGGAGGTACAAAGAAATGAAAAAGGGTATAAAAATCGCAACCATTGGCGGAGGTTCAAGCTATACACCGGAGCTTGTCGAGGGTTTTATTAAAAGGTATGATGAATTTCCTGTAAGTGAACTTTGGTTGGTCGACATTGAAGCAGGCAGGGAAAAGCTGGAGATCGTTGGCAATCTCGCAAGGCGGATGGTCAGAAAAGCGGGTCTGCCAATAAAAATCTTTTTAACACTTGATCGCCGCGAGGCTTTAAAAGATGCAGATTTCGTCACCACTCAGTTCCGGGTAGGATTGTTGCAAGCACGCGCAAAAGATGAACGAATTCCAATGAAATACGGTGTTCTTGGCCAGGAAACGAACGGCCCAGGCGGATTATTTAAGGGGTTGCGGACAATTCCGGTGATCTTGGAAATTTGCCGGGACATGGAAGAGTTATGTCCTGACGCTTGGCTGATTAACTTCACGAATCCGGCAGGCATGGTAACAGAAGCAGTACTGCGCTATTCCAACATTAAAAAAGTCGTCGGCCTGTGCAATGTTCCAATCGGGATGGAAATGGGAATCGCCAAATTACTGGATGTGGAACATTCGCGCATCCGTATTGATTTTACTGGCTTGAATCATATGGTTTATGGATTGGATGTTTATGTCGACGGAGGGAGTGTAAAGGATAAAGTCATTGATCTGTTGACAGACCCGAATAACAGCAGCTTCGTCAAGAATATTCAAGGATTGGGCTGGGAACCGGGATTCATTAAAGCATTAAATATTTTGACCTGTCCCTATCATATGTACTATTACAAAACAAAAGAAATGATCGATAAAGATGTTGCTAATGCAGAAAAAGAAGGAACCCGTGCTGAAGTAGTCCAAAAGCTCGAAAAAGAATTGTTCGAGCTTTATAAAGATCCCAACCTGGATATTAAACCGCCGCAACTTGAAAAGCGGGGCGGAGCCTATTATTCAGATGCTGCAGTACGCCTGATCACGTCCATTTACAATGATAAACGCGATATTCAGCCTGTTAATACAAGGAATAACGGGGCTATTGCCAGTATCCCGAATGAATCTGCAGTTGAAGTAAGCTGTGTCATTACAAAGGACGGTCCTAAACCAATTGTGATGGGAGATCTGCCCGTCCCGGTCCGCGGGCTTGTTCAGCAAATTAAGTCATTTGAAAGAGTGGCTGCCGAGGCAGCTGTCACGGGCGATTATAATACAGCCCTGCTGGCGATGACGATAAATCCTTTGACTCCGTCCGATAGGATCGGCCGGGAAATTTTAGACGAAATGATGGAAGCACATAAAGAGCACTTACCGCAGTTTTTTAAGAAGATTGAGGCATAATCATGGTTAAAACAATATGGATCCGGTGCTTCTTGCACCGGATCCATATTTTGTTCCTGTTATGCAAATTTCTCCTAATGACGAAAAAGCAGTCGATCGAAAAACAAATCATTGATTATTCCCAAACATATACCTCTTTGTTTTCGCCGAGATGTTTAAGATAAGGCTTAACGCTAATAAAGACCCGAGAATCGAACTGCCTCCATAGCTAAGCAATGGCAGCGGGATTCCTGTTATCGGTACGAGCCCGATCACCATGCCGATGTTTTCGAAAATATGAAAGGTGAGCATGGAAATGACTCCTGCGGCGATCAGGCATTCGAATACTCCTTTGTTCTGCAGGGCAATAATGATAATTCGATAAATTAAAATAAAGTACAAGCCGACGACAATGCTTGTTCCGAGGAAACCAAACTCTTCACCGATAATTGTAAAGATAAAATCAGAGTGAGCTTCCGGTACAACAACCTGGGCGTTGTCAAAGCCTTTTCCATACAAGGTTCCAGAGCCTACTGCGAGGATTGAATTTGCCAGTTGGTAGCCGATGCCTTCCCGGTATTTAAAAGGATCGAGCCATGATTCAATCCGGTTTAACTGGTAAGGATCGAGGAAAAGCAATAAAAGATCCGGAACCTTCACATAAATGTAAACAAGTACTCCCAGAACCATTAACGATAATAATGCCATGCTAGCAATAATTAACCAATGAATTCCGGATACCAACAACATACCAATCATGATGATGCAGATAACCATTGCTGTACCGGCATCAGGCTGCATTAAAATCAGCACGAGCGGCGGCAAAGTGGCTGCGACGATTTTGCAAATCAGGACAAGGTCGGTGCGGATGGTCTGCTCCAAAAACTTTTCATTATGTGATGCAATCAATTTTGCTAGGAACACGATCAGAAACACCTTCATAAACTCTGACGGCTGAATCGTACCAATGCCTTCAAAATTAAACCATGATTTAGCACCTTTCGTGACTGGTGCAATACTTTCCGGAGCTGCAATTAAAACAGACAGAAGCATCACTCCAAATAAATATAAATAGACCGAAATTTTTTTAATTTGATCGAAATCAAAAAAGTAAACGGCAGTCGATATAACTAGTCCGGCCACATACCAGACAACTTGCTTCATTGCGAAATTATCCGGATATGGCAAGTACTTTTGAGAACTATAAATTGACACACAGCTGATGATCATAAATAAAAATACACTAGCGTTGCACAAAAAATCTATGAAAAAGTCAAGGATGAAAAAATGGAATAAAAATCA
>NZ_PGVC01000071.1:0-1267 GCF_002860225.1 Bacillus sp. V33-4 | reverse complement strand
CCAGCGGTCTACCACCAGTTTCCCATCTACATAAACCCGGATTCCATCATCTGCTTTTGCCCGTAGGATGTACTCCCCGGCTGGGACCCGCTTGGCGGTCGTATACTTCGCCGAAAAATGTTCGGCTGGGATTCCCGCTGCCGGAGCTCCGAAACCAAAGTCTTCATAGAGCTTCTTTGTATCTTCGGAAGGCGGAATCACTTTGGCCGCTGTCGGCATCCCCGCCAATGTCTCATTTGGGTAATAATACGCCAGCCAGGAATCAAGCGGCACCACATCTGAAAAAACAGCCGCTGCCGCCACATTCTCGCGGTAATGGGTCTTCACCGTATGCGGGCCTGCACCTACTCCGAGCCACAGGGCCCGGTCCACCTTGCCAGTGTAATCTCCCCAGCGGTCAATCAGCCATTGCCCGTCCGCTTCTACCTTGACTCCATCATCGGCAAACGTTTGAACAAAATAGTCTCCTGCATAATTGCCTGACTGGTCAAAGAGGGCGGTAAAGTTATCTGCAGGAATGCCGTTGCCAGGGCTTCCCCAGCCCCAATTATAATGAACAGGCTTCCCTGCTTCAGGTTTAAACACAGGAGCCGCTGCTTCTGCACCTTGTACGATAGCAAATGTAAAGAGTGCAACTAATAAGGCAACTCCACAATGTTTTATAAAGTTTTGGCTCAAAACTTGTAAATCCCCCCCAGATACACTTAAACTATTTTAATAGGGATACAATATTTGTATCTTTATAGTATAATATCATAGTTTTTGTAGAAATTTATTGAGTAATTAATACTAATGCTCAAAAAATCGACATTTTTCTGTTTAATAAGCTGAATCATCGGTTTTTATATTTTGATGGATTTATAGTTACCAATCTGCGATATCCTTCTGCTACATAATACCCCTCTGACAATCTTCCTTTACGAGATTATGTACCTCTATTTATTGTTTTGATTCAATACTCACAATCTATGGTTTCAGACCTGACTCATAATAAAAGAAAAGCTTTGCAAGGGCTACATCTTCGAAGTATTCTACCGTAATGGTATGCTGGCCACCTACAATATTAACCTCTTTCTTTAGTTCGCCGGAACCCCAGTATGGCTGCGCGCTAATAAGTGGTTCGCCGTCCAGCAGCACTCTCGCGCCGTCATCTCCATTTACCCTGAAGATGTAAGTGCCGGCTTCCAGATTCTCTTTTTTAGTAAATCTAGCAGAGAAACCATCACCCGGTACTGACGGATGCGGGGAACCATTACCCCAGCCCCAG
>NZ_PGVC01000070.1:0-15590 GCF_002860225.1 Bacillus sp. V33-4 | reverse complement strand
TGATTTTTATTCCATTTTTTCATCCTTGACTTTTTCATAGATTTTTTGTGCAACGCTAGTGAGGAAATTATAAAATTCTCGACTTGTGGACAACTGTTCGGTAAAATGTTCCTATATTTATGAGGAGAATTGTTATGAGTAAACAAAAAAGCGGGCTCATTAAACGGATACTAAAGGATCATTTCGATGGGTTTTGGAAATTGAATGCTTACCGGTTTCCGAAGTCTTATCAAGCCGATATTAAAGAAACCGTTGAGAAAGCGATGCGTTGTGGGACGACTGATTTAGGCTATTCTCGATATGAATGTTTAGGATGCGAAGGAACTCCCAAGCCTGTTTTTGTATGTTTTACTTGTAAGAGTCGTTTTTGTCATAAGTGTGGTAAGAAGTATACGGATGACTGGTCAGATAGCCAACAGGAAAAGATCTTTGATGTACCTCATCGCCATATGGTCTTTACGATACCCAAGGAATTGAGAAAGGTCTTTTTTGAAGACCGCAAAAAATTAAATGAATTAAGCAAACAGGTCGCTCAGGTTTTTCAGTATCACTATCAAAAGAGAAGCAAAAAGCGAAATTTAACCGCCGGAGTGATTACGGTGATCCACACCTTTGGTCGGGATCTGAAATTCAACCCCCATATTCATGCTTTGGTAACAGAAGGGGCATTGGACAACCAGAATGAGTGGGTGAGAAGTGAATTCATCCCTTATGAATATCTGAGGAAGTCATGGCAGAAGGTGTTGCTGGATTTAATCAAAAAGTGGTTCCCCGACAATCGGGAAGCTTCCAAATTAATCAATGACCTGTATCGAAGATATCCAAAAGGATTCTATGTAAATGCCGAACGAAAAATGAAAAATGCCAAAGGGGCCGCAAAATATATAGGGAGGTACTTGGCAAGACCTGCAATTGCGGAATATCGGATAGAAGCGTACGACGGAAAAATCGTTCGATTCTGGTATGAAGACCATAAAACCGGAAAGAGAGTAGATGAAACACTACCTGTATACCAGTTTTTATTTAACTTGCTTCAGCACATCTGTCCTAAGCATTTTCGAATGGTTCAGCGTTTTGGTTTGTACAGCCGAAGAACCTACCAAAAAGCGATGACAGTGTTAAGTTTGTATGCCTTTATGAGAACGAAACAACTGTCACTTTTATTGGAGAGAAAAAAGAGAAAGAAAACATATAGGCAACGAATGATCGAGGCATTCGATCAGGATCCCTTTCTATGTCCTTATTGCCATCGTAAGATGGACTTGGTAGAGATATGGCATGCCGACTATGGATACCTGTATCATTATATGGAGGATATGGAATGTGTAAAAAGCAGGAGGCCATATAAGAATGACAAAAAACAACGAGCCGGATGAATTGAATAAAGAGTTTTTAAGAAGGCTGAATGAAGAAGATCCGTTTGGGTTCGATGAGGAAATCAAGACCATTTTGTTTGTCTGTGCACAGTGCGGGGAGGAAGACGACGTCCCTGAATTTGTCGTACAGGAATTTCAAGTCGATAAAAGAGGAAATAAAGACGTCGAAACAGTTTGCCCTAGTTGTGGGGGTACGATGCGCAGGGCGAGAATAAATCCCAAGTGATTTTCACCTCACTCGGGACGGTATTATAGTCGCGCTAGCGATTTTGTTCTTGCAGAGAGCCACTGAATCCCTCTATTAAACTTTGTTATAGAGGAGAGTTTGTGATAGCCGCAAATCCTAAAGATGATTCCGGCGAAGCATCTGCTTTTAATCTTTAGCGCTTATTGGCTAAAATAAATGGTAAAGGGAAATGGTAAACGAAAAGTTTTTATGAAAGCATAGGAGGAGATAGCGTTGACAGCTTTTGAGAACAAGATTGTCATTGTTACTGGTGGTTCACACGGAATTGGCAAAGGAGTGGCCACGGCATTTGCCGAGAAGGGAGCTTCTGTGATCATCGCTGATGTGGATGAAGAGAGCGGCGAAACAGTGGAAAGAGCGCTTCGAAGCAAACACTTTAAAGCGCATTTCATTAGAACAGATGTTAAAAATGAGGAAAGTGTCAGGACATTAGTGAATAAGACAATTGAAAAATATGCTGCGGTTGATATTTTAATTAATAATGCCGGCATTTCAAAGTTCCATTCTTTTTTTGAGATGACGTTGGATGATTGGAATGAAGTAATCGATACAAACCTGAAAAGTGTTTTTTTGTGTTCAAGGGAGGCGGCAAAGCATATGAAAGAATCAGGCGGGAGCATCGTCAATATTGCTTCGACGAGAGCTTTTATGTCGGAGCCCGATACCGAAGCTTACTCTGCTTCCAAAGGAGGCATCATTGCCTTAACAAGATCGCTGGCAAGAACATTGAGCCCTTACAGGATTAGAGTCAACTCAATTAGTCCAGGTTGGATTGAAGTAAATGATTACGAGGGCTTACGTGACACTGACCATGAACAGCATTTATCCAAACGAGTGGGCAAACCTGCGGATATCGGAAAAGGTTGTTTATATTTAGCCGATCCCGCAAACGACTTTGTCACCGGTGAAAATATTATCATTGATGGGGGAATGACACGGAAGATGATTTATGAAGAATAGCCACAGGGACAAGAGAAAGGGTATGATTTTTCAATCATATCCATCTCTTCACTGCGGCGATTCGGGCTGATATATAAAATATAAGCTTGACCCGTGTTTGACTCTCTACTCTTACCATTAATTTTCAAATCTTAAAAGTACCAGGCAGAGGTTTACGAAATTGAAAGCGGAAAGGTTCTTCTTTCCGATATTTCATTTGATCACCCAACACTGTGTAAATTAATGTAAACCTATTTGCTAATCAGAGCGTTCACGGTAAGTCTATGAATAGGCAATGCCAAAATAGCAAATGTTTTCAGGTCGAAAAGGGATTTAACGCTTTAGTAAAGAAATATAAGTTAAACAGATTGCAAAATTCACAATGCGAAATCAGCAGAAGCATATATATCACTTTTCTTCATATACATGGAACAATTTAATGAAAGAAGGGGAGCGCTGTGAAAATAGAAGTGGAGCGGGCTTTAAGGGTTAAATCATTGTCCAACGATATTCTTGAACAGCTTCTTGAGGATCGGATTAGCTTTAAAGAGAAAGACTTGCGGAATGCAGTTGAATTATTGGCGAGATCAGTACAGGATCTGACCAATCTTTACGTCGGTGTGGAAGAAGACCATGTCAGTACCTTAAAGGCGACAATTATGAAAATGAAAATTTGCCATAATACCCTTTATTATGGAAAGAGTAAAGAAAGTTTGGAAAATGAAAACGCTTCACTAAAAAAGTTTTGAAAAATTGTTGAATAATCGCGCATTTCCATTGTCGAGAAAGGGCGGAAATGCTATTCTTTTGATGAGATGGCAGTTGTCTAATAATAGTATTTACAACTTATAAAGTTTGTTTGAACAGATACATGTTCATAGAAGTAATGGTAAAAATAAAACGGTGTGGCAGGATATTCTAAATAAGCAAGCAAAAATCTTTTTAATTTTCCGCCAATTAAGCGTTTAGTTGACTAAAAACGCTTAATTGTTTAAGTTAATGAGACAAACCATCTTTATATACAGGTGTTTATTTTATTTATCAAAAAGGAGTTTGATTTCTAATGGTCGAAAAACAATTTAAAGTAACAGCTGAAACGGGTATTCATGCTCGTCCAGCAACTCTTTTAGTACAAGCTGCAAGCAAGTTTGATTCCGAGGTTCATCTTGAATACAAAGATAAAAAGGTAAACTTAAAGTCAATTATGGGTGTTATGTCTCTTGGTGTAGGCCAGGGTGCGGATATTAAAATCAGTGCTGAAGGAAGCGATGAAGCAGATGCACTGAAAACACTTGAAGATACATTGAAAAGAGAAGGTCTTGCTGAATAATGAACTTTTTAAATGGTATTGCTGCATCAAGCGGCATTGCAATTGCAAAGGCTTACCGGCTGGTAGAGCCTGATTTAACCTTTACCAAAAAAACGGTCGAGGATACCGGGCTTGAAATAGAACGCTTCCAAAATGCTTTAAATACAGCTAAACATGAGCTTGAGCAAATTCGTGACCGTGCCAACATAGAGCTTGGAGCAGATAAAGCGGCTATTTTTGACGCTCATTTGCTTGTATTAAGTGACCCTGAATTAATTTCACCGATCGAAGATAAGATTAAAACGGATAAAGTGAACGCGGAACCTGCTCTGCAGGAAACTGCCGACATGTTCATTTCCATGTTTGAATCGATGGACAATGAATATATGAAAGAACGGGCTGCTGATATTCGTGATGTAACAAAGCGGGTGCTTTCCCATTTGCTGCAAGTTCAAATGGCGAGCCCGAGCATGATTAATGAAGAGGTTATTGTCGTAGCTGAAGATTTAACACCTTCTGATACTGCGCAATTAAACCGTCAATTCGTAAAAGGCTTTACAACAGACATTGGCGGTAGAACATCCCATTCAGCGATTATGGCAAGGTCAATGGAAATACCGGCAGTAGTAGGTACAAAAAAGGCAACAGACGTTATTAAAAATAGCGATATAGTGATTGTGGATGGTTTAAAGGGAGAAGTACATATTAACCCTTCCCAGGAATTGATTGAAGACTATAAAAGAGTCCAGCAAGACTTTGAAAATCAAAAAGCTGAATGGGCAAAACTAGTCAATGAAAAATCATTTTCTGCTGACGGCCACCATGTTGAACTTGCAGCTAACATCGGCACACCTAAAGATCTTAAAGGTGTGAAAGCCAATGGCGGTGAAGGAATCGGCTTGTATCGTACCGAGTTCCTTTACATGGGTCGAGACCAGCTTCCAACAGAAGAAGAACAATTTGAGTCCTACAAAGCAGTGCTGGAAGGCATGGAAGGAAAACCTGTAGTTGTGCGGACGCTTGATATCGGCGGAGATAAAGAGCTTCCTTATTTAGACCTTCCAAAGGAAATGAACCCATTTCTTGGTTTCCGGGCGATTCGGCTGTGTCTGGAAGAACAGGACTTGTTCAGGACTCAGCTGCGTGCATTGCTCCGATCCAGTGTATATGGGAATCTGAAAATCATGTTCCCGATGATCTCTACTTTGCAGGAATTCAGATCCGCGAAAGCTGTATTGGAAGAAGAACGAGCAGCCCTTCTTTCGAAAGGAACCCGGGTCGCTGAGAACATTGAACTTGGAATCATGGTTGAAATTCCATCAACCGCTGTGCTTGCTGACCAATTCGCCAAGGAAGTCGACTTCTTCAGCATCGGCACGAATGATTTAATCCAGTATACAATGGCCGCTGACCGCATGAATGAGCGTGTTTCTTATCTATACCAGCCGTATAACCCGGCGATCTTGCGCCTCATCAAAATGGTGATTGATGCAGCCCATAAAGAAGGAAAATGGGCCGGAATGTGCGGGGAGATGGCTGGCGATGAACTGGCGATTCCAATTTTGCTCGGTCTGGGACTCGACGAATTTTCGATGAGTGCCACCTCGATTCTTAAAGCGCGTTCACAGTTGCGCCGTTTAAACAAACAAGAGATGGAAGAGCTTGCAGGCAAGGTTCTGCAAATGAGCACAACAGAAGAAGTGGTTGAGGCTGTAAAGGCTGCGACCGACTTGTAAATCATTTTTAAATGTTTGATCTTGATATAGACGGGTAAAGAAAGAATGGCACTTTAGTGAAGCTGAAGTTCGCTAATCATTCTCATTTTCCCCCTTGTGGCCGGCTGGGTATCCAGCCGGTTTTTTTTATGGATAAGAACGTATAAAATTTTGGGTCTGCCACAGTCATTTGGACTGTGGTATTTTCAGTGTGCCGGCACTAGGGCTTATGAGCGCCTGCGGGGTCTCCCCTGCTCCGTACTCGACGGCACTGAACAAGAGCCGTTTACAGTAAAATTACTGCTGAACTTGGTTGTTGATTTGCGCTCCCGGAGCTTCGCTTTCCGCGGGCGGTACGGGGAGCCTCCTCGTCGCCTCCGGCGCCTGCGGGGTCTCCCCTGTTCCGTACTCCCGCAGGAGTCTGCACACGCCTTCCGCTCCAGCAGGCAGTGTTAACAATCCGATGTTAGCTGCTCTGAAGTGTAATCTTGTCCGCATGTTAGCGATTTTGTTTTATCATTCAATTTCAAAGTTGTTTTATTGCTAACTAATCGATTTAGCCACTCTGAAGGGTAATCTTGTCCATATGTTAGCTATTTTATTTACTTCGCCAGATGAATCTGCGAGAGAAACCAGCCTGAACAATTCAAATTCCAATATATCACCGGCTGCCATGCAAACTGTCACCAAAACAATACCTCATTTCTCTCCACAACGTGTCTAATCCTAATTGCGATTAGGCACTTTTTTTTATAAAAGATATGTCCAACCCATTTTTTGATTAACCCCCTATTTGTCAAAATAAGTACAAATTTTCATTAGATATAACAGTTGAAACCATTGATAGCAATGGATTTTCTGACATTTTTAGAGTGTTTTTTCACCGAGGGAATTTTTCCTGTGATTTGTCTCACTACAGTGATTCTCATTTGCAACTATGATGAAGGTGAACAAACCAAAGGGGGGAATTTTCTAATGAAAGCTACAAATGTTAGTTCTCAGGACGAAGTCCAAAACAAGCATGTGAACGCCCAGCCCGATGCAAACACATCTTCAAAGGTGGGGACGTGGATTTCCGTTGCTGTCGTTGGGGCAGTCATCCTTGGTACGTACATTGTCTTATACGGTTTATATATGGCTAGGGTATAGGAGGAGGAAGTGAAATGCATTTAGACGAAAAGATATGGTTAGTCTTAAGCTTCGGAATGATCATGGTTTTTATGATATTTACAGGATATCAAGCAGTTGCTTTGGAAATGGGCCCACCGAGTCATAAAGAAACGATCGACCCGAAAAAAGTCAATCAAACGGCTCCATTTAATCAGCCAGGGGTAAAACAAATTGGCGAAAATGAATATGAAGTGGTGATGACGATGCAAATCTTCAGCTTTGCGCCAATGGATATTGAAATTCCTGCTGGATCTACCGTGCATTTCACATTGACTTCAAAAGACGTTGTGCATGGTTTCCAAGTGGCCAATACGAACATCAACGCAATGGTCATGCCGGGCCATATTCAAAAAATCACGCAAAAATTTGATGAGCCGGGTGAGTATTTAGTTTTATGCAATGAGTACTGTGGTGCGGGACACCAGGCAATGAGCACAAAAATTACAGTCAAGTAATAAAGGGGGGAAAGGAAAGTGGAAACCGCTTTAAACACAAAATCATTTAAACAAAAAGCAAATCAAGCTTTAGGAATTAGCCTCGAAGATGCCAGAGTCGCGAAATCATATTTATCTGTTGCCTTTATCGCATTACTGCTGGGCGGATTCCTGGGGTTACTGCAAGGCTTAAACCGTGCGGGTGTGTTAGATTTGCCGTTATGGCTGAATTATTATCAAGTCCTGACCGCGCATGGCTTACTGTTAGTTGTCGTGTTATCAGCTTTCTTTACAATCGGTTATTTCTATGCCGGACTTTCCCATACATTAGGCGGCCTGCTGCCTAAAGTACGGAAAATCGCCTGGGTTGGCTTCTGGACGAAAATTCTCGGCTTTGTCCTCGTTGTGATTCCGATCCTAATGAATGAAGCTTCTGTCATGTATACGTTTTATCCGCCAATGGCGGCACATCCAATGTTTTACTTCGGATTAACCTTGATTGTATTGGGTGTCTGGATGCTGTCGGCTGGGGCATTTATTCAAGTGGCAAACTGGCGTAAAAATCATAAAGGTCAACATGTTCCGATTCTTGCTTTCTTTGCAACCGGGGTATTTATCCTCTTAGTTGGCGCAACAGCTTTTGTTGCCGTAGAAGTAGTTTTTATGATTATTCCATGGACTCTCGGATGGGTGGATGGAATTAACGTCCTTCTCGCCCGTACACTTTTCTGGGCATTTGGACATACAGCGGTAAACATTTGGTATTTAACAGCTATTTCTGCATGGTATGTGATTGTACCAAAGGTTATTGGCGGCTATCGCTGGAATGACTTATTAACTCGTATGGTTGTAGTCCCATTAGTCATCATGAACATTACTGGCGGATTTCACCATCAAATTATTGACCCGGGTATCTCGGAATCAATTAAATATATGCACGTGTTTATGAGTTTAGCAATCGGATTCCCTTCGTTAATGACAGCATATGCAATGTTTAGAGTTTTTGAGAAGACAGCGAGACAGAAAGGCGGAAGAGGCTTCATTGGCTGGTACAAAAAAATGCCTTGGGGCGACGTACGCTTCTTGGCTCCGTTCATTGCCATGGTTGCCTTCATTCCAGCAGGTGCAGGCGGAATTGTGCAAAGCACAAACCAATTGGACCAGGTTATTCACAATACGATGTGGGTTGTCGGGCACTTCCACTTAACGTTGGGGATGTCTGTCGTAATGACCTTTTTCGGAATTAGCTATTGGTTAGTACCATATCTGTCAAAACGGGTGCTAACACCTAAAATGAACAAATTAGGTGTGGTTCAGACCATCATCTGGACGATCGGGATGGTGATTATGTCCCTGTCCATGCACACTGCCGGCCTGCTTGGTTCACCGCGAAGAACTTCTTTTACAACCTATGGAAACTTTGCCGAAACACTGGGCTGGAATCCATTGATGGCCGCTGTCGGCATTGGGGCGACATTATTGCTGATTGCCGTTGTCATTCAAGTGTATGCTGTGTTTAATCTCATGTTCTTCGCGCCAAAAGGCGAAACAGAGTTCCCGATTGCTGAAGAGGAACCGGGAGCAGCGAAAACACCATATTGGACAGAACGCTGGGGCATTTGGGTTGTCGTCATGTTGCTCGTCATCTCGATGGCGTATGTTCTGCCGATTGTTGACATGATCGTAAATGCACCACCAGGATCACCGCCATTCAAAACTTGGTAACGATATGAGATAGCTCATCTATTAGGGCTATCTCTTTCGAACTATAAAAGACTTGTAGGAAGTGATCTCCGTGATCAAAAATCGACTAACTGCATTCTCGTGTCTTACAGTTTTGGTATTTGGCATCGTGTTGTTTTTTATAGGCACTGATGGCTTTACCGCCTTTACAGCTGAAACGGCAAGAGTCACCCAACTGATTGAGGATCAGCCTGAATTCCCTCGGGATGTAACCTTTGAGGATAGTGAAGGGCGGACTTATGAAATTGCAATGTTTGAAGACAAATACGTATTTATCACCTTTATTTATACGGGCTGTACGACCGTTTGTATTCAAATTGAGCAAAACATGGCTCAAGTTTACGAGAAGTTACCTAACGAATATTTAGGAGACGAGATTGTTTTCTTAAGTATCAGCTTTGACCCAACGAGAGATGATCCAGCTAGATTAGATGAGTATAAAAATTTATTTAATAGTGACGGGGAAACATGGAGGATGGCAAGAATCCCTGATCAGGCGCAGTTAGAGTCATTGCTGGATAAGTTCGGAGTCACGGTCATTCCGGACGGAAATGGCAACTTTGCGCATAATGCAGCATTCTATCTGGTCGATGGGAGCGGTACTTTAGTTGATGTCATGGATTATATGGATATTGATGCAGCTGCTGACAAATTAGCCAATCTTCTTGAAACAGGCAAGGGGGAGTAATCGATGGGACAATTTATCTTCGGATTCGTGGTGTTAATCGGGTTAATGCTTCCTCCTGTTGCAAATTTAATGGAGTCCATCATGATCGTTCACATGCATATGCAAATGCCAATGCTCGTGATCGCAGGTTTTTTTATGGCACGGTTACTTCAGAAAATGTTCCCCACTGTTTTTGAAAAATATAATCAAAACGGGGTTCCTGGAATGCTCTTATTTACGATTATTATCGCGTACTGGATGCTCCCGCGGACAATGGATGAGGCATTGACACAACAAAGTGTGGAGATTTTTAAATTTATTAGTCTGCCATTTTTAGCCGGGGTTCCATTACGGGATAGTTGGAAAAAACTTGGCTCAAACGGCAGAAACGGTATCATTATCCTTTTTACGGTTTTATTTTTGGCTATGGGATGGTTGTATATCCAGGCAAATGCACAATTGTGCAATAACTATCTAGTCATTGACCAGATGATCCTTGGCTGGGGATATATGACGATGGCAATCTGTATGCTCATCTACTTGATCTATGTATTTATTGTTGACCCCTCACAATATGAATAAAAATGAAGAATCTAGTTAACAGGATGGACTGGACTTGTATTTCTATAAAATAGATTAAGAAACGGAACAAACCTTAAGTGCGAATTTAGAGAGGATCATAGAGAGTAATCATACAGTTTTGGTGGTAATGCCTGAGCACGCAGGTAAATATTTTCTAAAGTTGTTGTTTACTTTGTATATTCGATCATTTATGATGTAATTAAACTTACTTATTCAACGTTGACTATTCAAGTTTGTATAATAAAGGAGGAAGAAGTATTGAGTATGATTCAAGCAGAACAGATTAAGAAAAAGTATGGCGATCGGCTTGTCATCAAAGGAATTAATCTTGATGTGCAAAAGAATCAAATTTTAGCTGTGATCGGACCGAATGGAGCCGGGAAATCGACGATTCTTGAAATCGTCATCGGCCTCCGCTCTTACGACGCAGGCCGCATCAAGTACTGGAGCGGCAATTACAAATCGCAAATGGGTGTTCAGCTTCAATCTGTGCCGTTTTTTCCAGGGCTGTCTGCCAAACAAAACTTGCAGCTTTTTGCGGCATTCTATCACAAAAAGCTGTCAGCCAACAAAGCAGTAGCCATCCTGGAAGAATGTGGCCTGAAAGAAGCAGCAAACACAGAAGCGGCAAAACTGTCCGGCGGCCAACAAAAAAGATTGGCCATTGCCGCTTCACTTGTACATGATCCGGAAATTGTATTTCTTGATGAACCGACGTCAGCGCTCGATCCGAGATCACGCCAAGAAATTCATCATATTGTTAAAAAACTGTTTAATAACGGGAAAACAATTGTGTTTACATCTCATGATATGGATGAAGTAATGAAACTGGCGACGACAGTGGTGATGGTGAATGACGGACAGGTGATCGCACAAGGGCATGCCGAAGAGTTATGCCTGGCATACAATGTTCATCATTTGGAACAGTTATACTTGAAGTTGACCGAGAAAGAGGTTGATCATGCATGAAAGTGATTTTTAATTCTATGTTGGTCACAACGCTGCGGGATCGAATCACACTGTACTACTCATTATTATTCCCGATTGCTTTGCTGATCGGGCTGGACGTTTTTTTTGATGCTCAGCAGGTGATGGTCCGCATGCTTGCTTCCGTTACCGCGATCAGCACAGTTTTCTGGGGGATGCAAGGCATTGCATTCCAGGTTCATTGGCAGCGAAGCAGGGGTGTCTATAAGCTGTTAAAATTGACTCCAATGCCGATCGGCTCATTTATTTTTATGATGGTCATGGCCAGAACGGTTCTTGGGGTCGCCATAAACTCGATCGTTTGGTTCGTTGGCGTTGTGATGATTGATGTCGACGTCTCACTCCCGATGGTTGCTGCAACATTCGCACTGATTCTGGCGGGAACGGTTTGCTTCACAAGCATCGGGTTTGTCCTGGCCAATTTTGCGCGTAACGAAGCGCAAATCAATATGTATGCGAACATGATTCAAATTCCAATGATCTTTATGAGTGAAGCATTTTATCAGCTCGACAACGCACCTGACTGGGTTTCTGCCGTCGGCAACATACTGCCTTTTGAGCATTATGTGAAAGCGCTCGGCGGTGTGCTTGCGGGGGATTATGAGCATTTAATGTTTGGTCTGTTGATCACTGGCGGATTCATGCTGCTTGCCCTGTTATGCTCAATTACAACTTTTAAATGGGAGAACGAGCAGCAATTTGAGTTAAGGAGAAACGCTCAGTAGCGTTTATAGACTTGGTTTAAGCAGCTATGCTATACTTATACTCAACTTTGAATAATGAATGTTGGGGTGTATGTTTTGACTAGATTAATGGTCTTGGGCTTGCTGCGCATCAAACCGATGTCTGGATATGAAATTCAACAAATATTGGAAATAAGCCATACTGATTTATGGGCTGGAATTCTTCCCGGATCTATTTACCATGCACTTAAAAAAATGGAAAAAGAAGGATTGGTCGAAGTCGATACGATCGAACAAACGGGGCATAGAACAAAAGCGATTTATAAAATTACCGTTACAGGTGAGGAGGAGTTTTACCGGCTTGGCAAGGAGTCTCTGGAGGTATCTTCCGTTGTCCTGCCAAGTACGATGTACACGGCGATTAGCTTTGCAGATGAACTCAACAAAGATGATATCATTTCAGCAATCAGCAAGCAAAAAGCACAACTTCAAGAAATGCTTGAATTACAAAAGCGCGGTGAACGAGCAAAGCGTGACCATATGCCCATTGATGAAATCACCATGCTGACATTTGAAAATATTTATCAGCAGTACGAACTGCAGATTAACTATCTTAAAAAACTGTTGGCCATCTACGAGCAGAAATAAACAGGGTGGCCAGGATATTAACTGGCTGCCCCAAGGCATGGTGTGCTTCTGATCTGTATTTTACATTCTGAAGATTAATGCTAGAATAAGAGCAAATATCGTCGAGAGAGGGTTTTTGCAGATGTTGTCACCGGACCAAACTGTAATTGGCTTTATCGGACTCGGAGTAATGGGAAAAAGCATGGCCGGCCACCTGGCCAAGGCAGGCTATCCGCTTGTCGTTTATACAAGAACAAAGGAAAAGGCGACATCTTTACTTGATGAAGGAGCTGAATGGGCAAATTCCCCCAGGGGAGTAGCCGTAAAAGCCAATGTGATCATCACGATTGTCGGCTATCCGCATGATGTCGAGGAGGTTTATCTTGGTGAGGAAGGGATTCTCGCCAATAGCCGCGCAGGTACATACGTGATTGATATGACTACTTCCATGCCGTCTTTGGCGGTGAAGATTTATCAAGAAGCAAAAAAGCGGGGCATTCATGCGATTGACGCACCGGTTTCCGGTGGGGATATAGGTGCACGTGAAGCAAGACTTGCGATCATGGCAGGCGGCGATCGAGAAGCCTTCCTTGCCGTTGAGCCGATTCTCAATCTTCTTGGTCCTAATGTCGTTTATCAAGGTGATGCCGGGGCAGGCCAACACACGAAAATGTGCAACCAAATTGCGATCGCATCCAATATGATCGGGGTTTGCGAGGCGATTGTTTATGCGGAAAAAGCTGGCCTTGATCCAGAAACGGTTCTGAAGAGTATTTCTTCTGGAGCAGCGGGCAGCTGGTCCCTTTCCAATCTGGCACCTAGGATGATTAACGGAGATTTTGAACCGGGCTTCTATATTAAACATTTTATCAAGGATATGAATATTGCGTTAGAAGAAGCTGCGGCGCTGGGAATGGACACCCCTGGTTTAGCTTTGGCGAGGAGCCTTTATGTAAAACTGGCTGAACAGGGTGAGGAAAACAGCGGGACCCAGGCTCTTTATAAAAATTGGAAATAAAAAACGGCTCCGACACCGGAACCGTTTAAGCAAAATTTTTTAGAGGGGACCCGATCAAGGGTTACCCTCTGTTTTTTGTTAAATAATCCTGAAGACGGTTCAGCCCTTCTTCAAGTGTTTCAAGTGAATAAGCGTATGACAGGCGGAAATAGCCTTCGCCCAGTGACGAAAAAGCGCTGCCCGGAACAACGGCAACCTTCGCTTCCTCGACAAGTGACAATGCAAATTCAAATGAATTCGTATTAACATTGGGTATTTTTACGAAGAAGTAAAAAGCGCCATCAGGTTTGACGGTCTCCAAACCCATCGCGACAAGCCTATCATAAACATAATCGCGCCGTTTTCGGTATTCCTCTCTCATCGGTACAGAGTCATCCAGTCCGTTTGTTAGGGCTGCCAAAGCGGCTGCCTGGGAAATGGACGAGGCACAAGTAACGTTATATTGATGAACTTTAAGAATATGTGTCGTTATATACTCAGGGGCATAAAGCAGGCCAATTCGCCATCCGGTCATCGCATGTGATTTTGATAAACCATTAATCACAATTGTTTTGTCTTTTAAAAATTTCGCAATTGAAGCATGCGGTCTCTCAAAAACAAGCTCACTGTAAATTTCATCGGCAAGGACGAATATTTCTTTTTTCTCAAGCATGGCTGCAATATCATAAAGCTCCTGCTCATTCATGCTGACGCCGGTTGGATTTGACGGATAGGGTAGAACGATGCAGCGGGTCTTATCATTTATATATGGTTCAATCAATTCTGCTGTAAGCTTAAACTGATGTTCCCTCGTATCAATATAAACAGGCTTTGCGTCACACAAACGGACGATTGGTTCATACCCCGGATAAACTGGCCCCGGGAGAATGACTTCTGTCCCTTCCTCAAGAATTGTGCGAAAAGCAATATCAATCGCTTCACTGGCACCGGTTGTAACAATTACCTCTGACGAAGGATTGTAATCAACACTGTATTTTTTTTTATAAAAATCGGCAGCTGCCTCTCTTAATTCAAGCAGTCCTGCGTTATGGGTATAGGAAGTGAAATTATCATCAATCGCTTTTTTTCCGGCTTCCTTAACATGAGCAGGTGTTGAAAAGTCCGGTTGGCCGATCGTTAATGAGATCATGTCCTCTATACCTGCGACCATATTGAAAAATTTCCTGATTCCCGATATTTCAAGTTGTTTGACTCTGTTATTAATTAAATGCTCCACTATGTTCATCCTTCCCAAGAAGTTATCATTATTCTAACATGTTCCTTATGAATATTCATTTGAATTTCTCGAAAAAAAATAAACACCTTCTATTTGAAGGTGTAAACGAGGATATATTGATAATAAGTGTAACGGGCATTGCTCATGTACACTACGAGTTTTACCGTTCGGTTAATAAGCGAACATTGAGACTTGAGGGTCGCTGTTTTCAGACACTTCCGGGGAAGCTATATTTTTGATTTCATGAAGATACACCTTTGTTTTTAATATCCGTAATCCCAGTCAACTTCATCTTCGTGCCAAAATGCCGGGGCTACTGTTCCAAAGTCAATTACTTTGTTTTCAAGTTTGCAATTGCAATGTTCGCAGCCGCATTGTCTTTTAATTTCCTTGTACACAGATAACTCAACATCTTCAATGAATGTTACGGTATTGTCTTCCTTGTACAGAATGGCCGTACCTCTCATCTCTGATTGCACCTTCTTTTCTCATTAATAAAATGTTATTGTCCTTACGTTTGTATTGTATTCCGTTTTTGCAAACAGGTCTATAGGTTGTGATTTTGTTCACGAAATAGTCATGTTAATGCAATTTTTCTTTGCAAAATAAAGTAGCGATAACGAATTAAAATTTAAAAACTGCACTTCACAATAAGAGTGCAGTTTTTCTATATTCACTTTTGCTCATCATATCCAATTTGGATAGAGGTTTTCTAAAAGATTTGCAGAATTATAAGGAAAGCAAGGGCGAAGTGGGCAAGTGGGTATGAAAGGCTGCGCAGCAGAAAAATACAAGTCACTTTAAACATAAAAGTTGAATCAATTTCATAATTCCTTTTTTTAAAGAAACACAGACCTACAAAATTTAGTTTCTCTTT
>NZ_PGVC01000069.1:0-14010 GCF_002860225.1 Bacillus sp. V33-4 | reverse complement strand
TGATTTTTATTCCATTTTTTCATCCTTGACTTTTTCATAGATTTTTTGTGCAACGCTAGTGAGTTAAATTATAGATTATCAAACTTTATTCAAAATCCACATTGGGGTTTAATGGAGCAGTTTTGCTACTCCATTATTAAAGAGAATTTTTGACCCATTTTCTTCATAAATTCTTCGTCACTTAATTCTTTTTTTTCTTTCAGGAGATACTTTTCAGCATCTTGACCGGCAGGGTATCTTAATTGATTTGACTCATCAGTAGCAGCAGTGTAGATTACTTTAGCAATGATTTCTGGAGAATTAGGTTCTTTGTACATTTTTCCGTATCCATCTTTAACAAGCTCTTCATAATGGCTGTAGTCTTGTAAATTTTTATCTCTTAGAAAGTCCATTGATCCTCTGGCAAAATCCGTTAATGTAGCCCCTGGTTCAACTACTTTTACTCGGATGTTAAAAGGCGCTAATTCAAAAGTTAAAGCTTCGCTAAACCCATTTACCGCAAATTTAGTGGCATGATAAAGCGAAAAAGAGGGAAAAGTTATCCTTCCACCTTGCGATGTAATATTAATAATCATTCCATTCCTTTTTGCTCGAAAATGTGGAAGGATTTCTTTTATGACACGCATAATTCCGAACACATTGACATCAAATTGTCTTTGGATTTGCTCCTCGGAAGCTGCTTCAAAAATTCCAAATGCACCATAACCAGCATTGTTTACTACAACATCAATATTGCCAAATGATTCAATACCCTGGGTTATAGCTTTTTCAATGGTTTCTTTATTCTGAACATCCAATTTTGTCACCAAGACATTTTCATACTGTGTTAGAATAGTTTCGTTCTCTGGGGCACGCATGGTTGCTACTACATTCCATCCCATATTTGCAAAAAGTATCGCTGCAGATTTTCCGATCCCCTTAGAAGCACCTGTAATTAATATGGTTTTCATATTTTCCTGCCTCCTTAATATAGGACATATTGGGAAAAAGTGACCTATTTGTCGCTTAGATGCCTTACATTATTAGAATAGAATTTAATCTTATAATCAATCATGGATTGATAGTTGGTTAGCTGGTCAATTTGAGAATTAATCCTTTCTTTTTGTTCCAAAAGAAGTTTAATACGTTCCTTAATTGTTTCGTCCCCTTGTATAGTGAGTTGTGCAAATCTTTTCATTTCTGCGATGGTCATTCCCGTGTCCCTAAGACAACATGCAAACTTCAGCCATTCAATATCTGCAGAATCATAAACACGTCTGCTGCTTTCGTTGCGCTTAACCGGAGGAAGGATTCCTTCCTTTTCATAAAAACGCAAAGTATGGATAGATAAACCAGTTTCTTCGGCAACTTGACCAATTGTATAGCTCAAACGCCCCCCCCCTTCAATAGTCACTGTTACAATAATTATCCTACAATCTAGAGTACACTATAGGTCAAGAGTTTAAATTCAAATGCGGTAAAATTTAAAGCTAAGCAAGAGAAACAAATTCAAGAGCGAATCTTGGCCTAAAAGGTCTACTTGCCATTCCTCCACCTGGTTGATATTAAATCGATGAAAGGTTTTGTTGGCTACAAGCACTAGTTGAGGTGTTTAACAGTGACTGAAGAATATGCATTTGACTCCGAAATGGCGGCGTTATACGAGAAGAACACTCGCATCTCGATTCCCACTTATGACGGATTGTTCGCCATGGTACAATCGTATTTCCGCATGCAGCTGGGCGATAAACCAGCAGCCTTGCTGGTGGCCGGCGCAGGCGGCGGAAATGAGATTTCCGCATGGGGGCCTTACAACCCGGCTATTGCCCTGTCTTTTAGTTCTTCCCCGCTTCCTCTTCCCCCTCACTCCCCTCAAACCTTTGCGGCTCTAAGCCTCTTCCCTATTCCCTCTTCCTTCCACCACTCTTTTTTCTATGCTTTATAGTTCTTCCCCAAAACCCCCATTCTTGTCCTCTTTTTTCCGTTTCGGGTTGTATCGAATATTCAGACAACGTTAAAAAGTTCTTCCATAATGGAGAGAAGAATTAACAAAAAGAAATGGAAAAAGTGAAAAAATACTACTGAAAAAGTATTGAAAAAGAACTGAAACCCTACGGGTTTATACAGTGAGGAAAACAACAGAATAGACACAAGGGAAATTGAGAGAGGATGACTGGAACCCTTATTGGACAAAGGATTGGAGGGGTGTTGAGCAAAAGAAAAAGGAGCAAAACCCTACTGGATCTGCCCCGAGTTTGTATTGATTTTTCATTGAAAAAACCGGTTGAATAACGATTGAATACATATTAGACTGCCCGCTGCTCTTTCCGCTTCCTTTGCCGTTTGGACTACCAACTATTTAACAGTAGGTACCGACTTTTTAGCGTGGGGAAGTGGAAAGTAACAGTGACATAATAACATTAATATAGCCAATCATCATTTACAAAAGGTCTGTAGTGCCCTTTGGTGTTTAAAGACAAAAAAGGCAGCTGATTAGCTGCCTTTTTCACTAGTTTATTAGATTCAGGCTTTTGTTTAAAATAATTCATGTTAGGCTTGAAGATAATTTTCGCGCTAATAATTAGCCAGGCATTATGTCACGCCTGAGTTGTCTAAGAACAAAGTATTTAGTTGTTGATAGGTACAACTTTATTGCGCAGGGTACAATTTTTATGTTTAAGGTACAACTTTATTGTATAGGATACGACTTTATTGTTGATTAACACATAATAAAGTATCTACCTGTTGTCTTACTCCACCGTAACACTCTTAGCCAAGTTACGTGGCTTGTCAACGTCGCATTCACGGTGCAGGGCAGCATAGTAAGCAATCAGCTGCAGTGGTATTACAGAGATAAGAGGTGTTAACAGGCTGTGCACTTCCGGGATGACGAAGCGGTCTTCGTCCATTTCGAGTCCCTTCATGGAGATGATGCACGGGTTGGCGCCGCGGGCGACGACCTCTTTGACGTTGCCACGGATGCTTAGGTTGACGATTTCCTGGGTTGCAAGGGCAATGACTGGTGTGCCGTTTTCGATCAGGGCGATCGTTCCGTGCTTCAGTTCACCGCCTGCAAAGCCTTCAGCTTGAATATAAGAGATTTCTTTTAGCTTTAGTGCCCCTTCAAGGCCTACGTAAAAATCGATACCGCGGCCGATAAAGAAGGCGTTGCGAGTTGTTGCTAAATACTCACGGGCGATTGCTTCAATTTCTTCTTTTGAATCACAAAGGACTTCGATTGCATTTGCCGCAATGCCGAGTTCATGAACAAGGTCGAAATCAAGATCAATACCGCGGCTCTTGCCAGTTACCTCAGCAAGGATAGCCAATACAGCTAACTGGGCAGTGTATGCTTTTGTAGAAGCGACCGCGATTTCCGGTCCGGCATGGAGCAGCAATGTGTAATCCGCTTCACGGGAAAGCGTTGAGCCTGGAACGTTTGTGATCGTTAGAGCTTTGTAGCCCATCTCTTTGATCTCGACAAGGACGGCACGGCTGTCCGCTGTTTCACCGCTCTGTGAGATGAAAATGAACAAAGGATTTGCAGATAGAAGCGGGATATTGTACCCGAACTCGCTGGAAATATGAACTTCAACTGGCACGTTGGCAATTTTTTCAATGAACTGCTTGCCAACAAGACCGGCATGGTAAGACGTTCCGGCAGCGATAATATAGATGCGGTCCGTTTCATTCATTGCATTGATGATCTCTGGATCAATTGTTAATGCACCTTGTTCGTTCTGGTACTTTTGCACAATCCTGCGGATCACAAGCGGCTGCTCATCAATTTCTTTGAGCATGTAGTGCGGATAGGTGCCTTTTTCAATATCACTGGCATCAAGCTCAGCTGTGAAAGGCGCACGCGTCATTACATCACCGCTTAGTGTCTCAATCATTACTTCGTCCTTTGTGACAATCACGATTTCTTTATCCATCAATTCGACAAATTGATTGGTTACTTGAAGCATCGCCATCGCATCGCTGGCTACAACGTTGAAGTCATCACCCAATCCTACTAAAAGCGGGCTCTTATTTTTCGCAACATAGATCGTTTCGTTGTCCTCTTCATCTAAAAGGGCTAATGCGTAAGATCCTTTTAAAAGCGAAAGCGTTTTGCGGAACGCTTCTTTTACAGTTAGTCCATCATTTATGAACAGTTCAATGATCTGGACAATCACTTCTGTATCAGTATCACTTTTCAAAGTAACTCCTTGCAAATATTCGCGCTTTAAGAGGTCATAGTTTTCGATCACGCCATTGTGCACAAGCGTGAAACGGCTTGACGCGCTTTGGTGTGGGTGAGCATTCAGCTGGCTTGGAACACCATGGGTTGCCCAGCGGGTATGTCCAATTCCTGTATGAGCTTGGACACTTTGATCAACAATGCTGCGCAAGTCGGCAACCCGGCCTTTTTCTTTAAAAACATGGACGCCGTTATCATTCATGATCGCGATTCCGGCTGAATCATAGCCTCTATACTCAAGCTTTTCTAAACCTCGTAATAAAATCTCTTTTGAATCATTATTTCCGATATAACCTACAATTCCACACATTTACTTCTGTTCCTCCCTGATTACAAGGGGGCAAGAAGGCTGGGAGCATACTTGCCCCCTTATCTCTGTTTTTTTATTGAAGTATGAGGTCAGACAACCTTTCCCCTGACCTTGCGTCTATTTGCATTCCCTTCCCTTTGTCCATTAAGTTGCCTTAATGATTTAAAGAAGGGATTTTCGGTTGTGCTATCAACCGGGAGGTATCCGCCGAAACTTCGATAAACCTCCTCCTCGTCAACTAATCCATTTCCGTTCGGATTAGTCCAGGCGCTTTTAGAAATCCGTTTTCCCCTGACTGCCCACCTTTCTTAAAAAATAATTTTTGTTTTCACAAAAACAGGATTATCATACCGCATGGCGGGATATCCGTCAACCGAAAACGAAAGGAAATTAGCGGCACGGATCAAATCGCTTCATATTCCTTATAAAAAAATATGCATAAGGGAGCTCTTTCGTTCCCCTATGCATATCCTTTGTCTTATTCTTCTTTTAAACCCATTTCCGCTCTGACCACTTCTGCAATCCGATCAACATACGCCTGGCAAAGCTCCTCTGTTGGCGCTTCTGCCATGACCCGTACGAGCGGCTCTGTTCCAGATGGGCGAACGAGGATGCGGCCATCACCATTCATTTCCGCTTCAACCTGGTCAATGACTTCCTTCACCTTCACATTTTCAGTTACATGGTGCTTGTCCGTTACGCGGATATTGACGAGCACCTGCGGGAATTTTTTCATTCCAGCCGCAAGCTCGGAAAGTGGCTTTTGCGTTACCTTCATAATGTTCACAAGCTGGAGTCCTGTTAAAAGTCCGTCACCAGTCGTGTTGTAATCAAGGAAAATAATATGGCCTGATTGTTCACCGCCAAGATTAAAGCCGTTCTTTTTCATTTCCTCGACCACATAACGGTCACCGACTGCGGTTGGTACACTCTTGATTCCAAGCGCCTCAAGCCCTTTGTAAAACCCAAGATTACTCATGACGGTCGAGACAACCGTTCCATGCTTCAATCGTCCTTCTTCTTTCATGTACTTTGCGCATATGTACATGATCTGATCACCGTCAACGATATTTCCGTTTTCATCAATCGCGATGAGCCGATCACCGTCTCCATCAAATGAAAGGCCAATATCCGCTCCCTTTTCCTTCAAAAAAGTGGCTAATGCTTCCGGATGGGTTGAGCCGACCCCTTCATTAATATTAAGGCCGTTCGGAGATGCGCCCATTGTGGACAAGTCCGCATCAAGATCGGCAAATAAATGGGTGGCTAGAGACGATGTCGCTCCGTGCGCACAGTCAAGCGCAATATGAATGCCGGAGAAATCCTCGTCAACCGATTGCTTTAAATATTGGAGGTATTTTTGCCCTCCTTCAAAATAGTCATTCACTTGGCCAAGGTCCGCACCGATTGGACGAGGAAGCTCATCTTCAGATAAGTCCATCAACTGCTCAATTTCGTTCTCCTGTTCATCGGAAAGCTTAAATCCATCCGGGCCAAAAAACTTAATGCCATTGTCAGCTACCGGGTTATGAGAGGCAGAGATCATCACTCCCGCCTGGGCTCCCTGGGCTTTCGTTAAATATGCCACTCCAGGAGTTGAAATCACGCCTAAACGCATGACTTCTGCCCCGATCGATAAAAGACCTGCTACGAGTGCGCCTTCGAGCATATGGCCGGAAATGCGAGTATCGCGTCCAATCAAGACCTTCGGGCGGTTCTTGTCTTTTGTTAGAACATATCCGCCGAAACGTCCCAATTTAAAAGCAAGCTCCGGTGTCAATTCACTATTTGCAACTCCGCGTACTCCATCCGTACCGAAATATTTACCCATTCAAAAATCTCTCCTTCATTGAATAATTACTGTTCTTTAAGCTTCCTTTTGAGAAATTGAAACGGTTGCTACAGCTTTACTCAGTTCCCATTTCACATTGTTTGGCCCATTGATCTGGATGTTCAGTTGATGCTCTCCTTCACCGAGGTTTGATGCATCTATAAATAAATTAAAATCTCCGGCTGTTAAGCGTGTAACTGCGTCTCTCGGGCCGATAACTGTCAAGTTTACTGCCGCCGATGCCGGATCTGAAAAGGCCATATTGTATTTTTCATTCAGACCCTGTGTCCTAATCGGAATATCCGGAAGGGTCCGTCTTTCTTCATTGTTTGCCTGCGGATCTGCCGGGGCGCTTGCCTCTTGTTTAGCAACAGTCACCCGGATCGCAGCTTCTACCGTTGCCGGTTTCACACTCGTGACCCCTTCTGAAATAATTACGGGCAAAGTCATCGTTGAATTGCTGCGGATTCCACTAACATCAACTTCAACCCTGACGTTTTCAGTATGATCGAGAATATTTGGGCTCGCAAAGATTCGGGCTTCATCTGTGTCAAGGGTAATTGATTGTATCGTGATCCCTTCAGGGGGCGTTCCCGTTTGCACAATATTAATAGGAACTGTTTTGCTTGTGCTGCGGACAGGTACCGTGACTTCAACAGCCTCCGGTTCAACGATGACATCCAGTTTATTTAGTTCACGGTCGAGCGCCCGGATGCTGGCCTTCTCTGTAATCGTCTGATCGATTGGACCCCTGGCATCAATCGTTGCTTTGACAAAGCTAATTCGATCAATCACGTCCTTGGCCCCGGTAATTTTCACTCGGTCCGGTTCGACTGTCGGCTGTTCGGAGATGTAACCTTCCTCAAGAAGCGATTGATTGAATTCCGCCTCTACTGGAAATTCTCTAGTAACCCGCTCTTGAACAGATACTTCTGCGTACGCAGGTTCAATCGTTACCTGAAGCTTGTCTGAAATATCACGAACGAGCAGCTCCACAGTCTGGGTGCCGATTTCGGCCTCTGATAAATCGACAAGCACTTCAAAGTTCTTCAGTGTGCGAGTTTGCTGGACGAGCTGTTTTGGGCCTTCAATCGTCACATTTACCGTTTCAGGGACACCTGATACCACCAGATTTTCTGTATCATAATAACTTTTAACGGGAATATCTTCAATCGTTTCGGTATTGTTTTCTCCTGGAACGTTTACCTCTGATCCGCCTTCATCTTCCGGAGTTGGGACAGAGGAAAATAGCAGAACCGCAAGGACGAGGGCCACCACTTTCATAAACCAATGATTTTCCATCAACTTATCAATCATTTTTTGTTTCCCCTCCAGTTCCAGCGCGCTGAAGAAGCTTGTTTTGTTTTATTATTGGATAGCAATCCATTTTCAAGCAGTTCACGGAATGTATCGCTCGTTAAATCACGGTGGAGATCGCCGTTTTTCGTTAACGATACATTTCCCGTTTCCTCTGAAACGACGACGGTAATGCTGTCGGTGACTTCACTGATTCCTAGAGCGGCCCGGTGCCGCGTTCCCAGTTCCTTTGAAATAAATGGGCTTTCCGATAACGGCAAGTAACAGGCTGCTGCTGCGACATTGTTTCTCTGGATGACCACAGCTCCGTCGTGCAGCGGCGTATTCGGGATAAAAATATTGATCAGTAATTCCGAAGAAACTTTTGCGTGGAGCGGAATGCCTGTTTCGATATAGTCGCCCATGCCGGTTTCTCTTTCAATGGAAATTAAAGCGCCGATGCGGCGTTTTGCCATATAATCTGTCGCTCGAATAATCGCCTCGACCATTTTTTCCTGCTCTTCCTCTTCAGGTATCCCGCTCTTCGCAAAAATCTTGCCTCGGCCAAGCTGCTCAAGGGCTCTTCTTAACTCGGGCTGAAAGATGATAATAATCGCCAGAAAACCCCATTCTATCACCTGCTGCATCAACCAGCTTAATGTATTTAAATGCAAGAAATCGCTGATAACCTTCCCAAGAAGAATAACAAAAATTCCATTTAATAATTGGACAGCTTTTGTTCCCCTCACGACATTGATCAGCTTGTAGATCACAAACCATACAAGAAGAATGTCCAGGGTATTTGCAAGCAGTTCTAATATCGGTATATCATAAAACGGCATGTAATTTCCCCCATTTATAGAATCTAAAAGCGGTAGCCGCTTATATTCATATGTAACTTTAATATTATAACACAAATTTTGATATGGTTGAATGTGAACAGGTATTCACGTTGAATAGACTTACTACGCTCTCTGAACATTGCTGTTTTGGCCCAACTACCTGCATATGGCTTATTTTGCCCTAAACACATACTGGCGAGAAATAAAATCAGCCGCTCTCCTCGAGCGGCTTCTTGTCTTCTCCGTCAAATACATTGACAGCTTCTTTTGCTGTTTTTTTAATATGATACCAAATCCAGTCGAACATTTCGTTCACTTCTTTTATTTCCCCCGAAACATGCCCGGCAGATGCGAGATAATTTTCGCCATTAATCACGGTTACATCGCCTTTCACTTCACCTTCGATTTTCACGTTGCCATTCTTGACTGTGACATCGCCTTCAACAACTTCTCCCTTGGGGACAATCACTGTATCACTTTCGACAATTAAGTTCGGCTGTTTCGAAACAGAAAATTGCTGATCCTCCTCGTTCCATGCAGAAACGACACCACCCATCATGAGGACAAGAAAGAGCGAAGCAGCAGTTAAGAGCGGATGGTGGCGAAACCAGCGCTGAATACCTACTTTTCGGTTTTCTTTCGGAAGTCTGCCCATCACATCGGCAGTAAAATTTAATGGCGCTTGAATATGTGAAGTGCTTTGCACTAAGGCAATCGCTTTTTTAAGTTCATGAAAGTGCGTCTGGCAATCGATGCAATCGTGGAGATGCTTTCTCAATTCCTGTTGATGTTCGGCTGAGATCTCATCATCTAAATATTCGTGCATGTATTCAATTATTTCTTCAGGACATTTCAAAGTTCTCACCCTTTCGACTAAACATGGCGCAATTGCTTTCGCAACGCTTCGCGCCCTCTATGGATTCTTGTTTTCACCGTTCCGAGCGGCATATCCAAAATTTCGCTGATTTCATTGAGCGACAATTCTTCTATATATTTTAGAACGATCACAGAACGGTATTTTTCCGGCAGTTTTGAAATCTCTCCCTGGATCATTTCCTGAAGCTCCATGCTTTCGAGGTCATCTTCAGGCAGGCTTGTATCGGCAGCAATTTGCGAATACATATTTAATCCATTTGTACCCGCTACTTCGGCATCCAAATAGTAATCCGGCTTTTTCTTGCGAATCCGGTCGATGCACAAATTCGTGGCAATGCGATACAGCCAGGTTGAAAATTTCCGATCTATTTTAAACGTATTAATATTAACATATGCTCTTATAAACGCTTCCTGTGCAATGTCTTCCGCTTCATGCCGGTTCCCGAGCATGCGGAAACAAAGTTGGAATACCTTGTCCTTGTATAGCTCAACAATTTCCCCAAAGGCATTTTGATCCCCTCTTAAAACCTGATTGATCCTGTTTTTTACAATTGTCTCCATTATGGTTTGCCTCCGCTCCAATGCGGCTATACGATATTACGAATCGATAGCGAAAAAGGTTTCACATTTTTCATAAGAATTTCTCACTCCTTAATACTAACAAAAATTTACCATGGTGTTTTAAAAACTTTAATTTGGGGTATAACAGAAGCAAGTATTTATTGAAAAGAGAGGTTTAGTCATGTGTCCCCATACGCTTCTAAGAGATATTGAATTCTGCAGGAAAGAGATGGTTGAGCTGGCTGCCCATTCTTCACTTTCAAATCGAAAAGTGCTGGAGGTCAGCACTAAATTGGATCGTCTATTAAATCGTTATTATATATTAACAGCGAAAAAATAAAACAGCAGGGCTTAAATCAGCCTGCTGTTTTATTGTTATAGCAATTTTTCACCAAATAATGATCCCATTAAAGCAACGGCGACCGTTGCGGTTTTATTTTTATCATCAAGAATTGGATTTACTTCTACAAATTCAGCCGAGGTGATGAGTTTGGCTTCCTCAAGCATCTCCATGGCAAGATGGCTCTCCCGGTAGCTAATTCCACCAATAACCGGTGTTCCGACACCTGGGGCATCCGCCGGGTCAAGCCCATCTAAATCGAGTGAGAGATGAACACCGTCTGTTCGGTCTTTTAAATAGGCGATCGCTTCCTCCATGATCCTTGTCATGCCGAGGCGGTCAATTTCGTGCATCGTATAAACTTTTATACCATTTGCCTTAATAAGGGCTCTTTCTCCTTCATCAAGCGATCTGGCTCCAATGATAACAATATTCTCCGCCTTGATTTTTGGACTGTAGCCGCCGATTTGAGTCAACATTTCATGCCCGATACCGAGACTGACAGCGAGAGGCATGCCATGAATATTGCCGGATGGCGAAGTTTCGCCGGTATTTAAATCTCCATGGGCATCATACCAAATCACACCGAGATTGTCATAATGTTTGGCAACACCGGCAAGCGTACCGATGGTGATACTATGATCTCCGCCAAGCACAAGTGGAAAGGATCCTGCTTCAATTACTTTATCGACCTCAGCAGCAAGCTTTTCGTTTTTTTCAGCTACTAATTCCAGATTTCTTAAATTCGTATCCGGCCTGATCACTACTTCCGGCCTGCCGACTGGAATATCACCTAAATCATCCACTTCAATATTTAAATTTTTCAGTTTTTCATTGATCCCCGCATACCTCATCGCACTTGGACCCATGTCCACACCACGTCTCATTTGCCCTAAATCCATCGGCATACCGATGATAGAAATTTTATTCATGCCGTTCCCTCCTGCATCCCCGTTTTTACTATATTTTAACCGCTTTCATAAAAATGACTCAACTCGACAAGATTGTGTATATATATGCGTTCGTGGATTAATGTCGAACTTGCGGAATTGCCATAATCTTTTCCTGCGATTGCCGGAAGAAAAATCTGTTAAAATGGTAGTAGAAAAACGTTGCAATGGGGTGGGTTCATGCAAAAAAGGAAACTGATTATAGTCCATGATATTGATAACAGATACCACCAGAAAATCATGAAACTGGTTCCTGAGTGGGAAGTGTTGATAGGAAAGGATTCTTCAGTTTGGAAGGATCATTTAAATGAAGCTGAAGTGATCGTCGGCTGGAAAAAAGAATTAACCGAGCATTGCCTAAAAGAACATACAAAGCTGCGTTGGGTGCAGACATGGAGTGCAGGCGTAAATTCGTTACCGTTAAAAGAACTGGAGTCCCAAAAAGTGATCGTAACGAGCGCCAACGGGGTGCACGCCTTTCCGATTTCAGAAACCATTTTTGCATTAATGCTTGGACTGACACGAAAGATTCACACTTATGTCCGAAATCAACTCTCAAAAACATGGCACCATTCCGGGTTAAGCCTTGAAATGCACGAGAAGACTGTCGGCATTATCGGTGTAGGCGCAATCGGCAAGGAAACAGCCAAAATTGCCAAGGCATTCGGCATGAAGGTAGTCGGCGTCCGCCACTCAGGGAATGATGAAGATTATGTCGATGAAATGTACACTCCCCGGGCATTAAACGCCGTTCTTCCAAGCTGTGACTATGTTGTTGTAACATTGCCGCTGACAAGCGAAACGCATCATCTATTTGGAGCGGAACAATTTCAAAAAATGAAGCCGTCTGCCTTTTTTATTAATATTGGCCGTGGTGAAATTGTTGATGAACCAGCACTCGTTCAAGCACTTCAAACTGGAGAAATCGCCGGTGCCGGTCTGGACGTATTTGAGACCGAACCGCTCGATAGCGACAGTCCGCTATGGGAGATGGAAAACGTGATGATTACCCCCCACACTTCCGGATCAACTGAACACTATACGAAGCGGGTAATCGAAGATATTTTCATTCCAAATTTACAAAACTATCTAAAAGGTGAAAACCCGGCGATTAATAAAGTTGATTTTACAAAAGGATATTAACTGTATCACTAAGAAATAGGCATTGATCAAATGTCTATTTCTCTACAACCATTGCAGCAAAATCAACGTCAAACTAATAAATGAAGTCCATATTCTAAAAGAGGGTGATTCAGTATTGTTTGAAGCAAATACCGAACACTGTTTTATCAATTTGAGCAATCACGAATGTCATTATTATTTTGTGATCGATTCTCATCAGGTTACATACCTGTAAGTCGAATCAATGCAATTAAAATAGAAAAAGGAATCCTGTAATGTTAACAGGATCCCTTTACTTTGATTTGATGAGCCATGAAGGACTCGAACCTTCGACCCTCTGATTAAAAGTCAGATGCTCTACCGACTGAGCTAATGGCTCTTTGGCTGGGCTAGCTGGATTCGAACCAACGCATGACGGAGTCAAAGTCCGTTGCCTTACCGCTTGGCTATAGCCCAATATTTTATAACCTTAAGTGTATCGCGCTAAAGATTCTGCAAAATAAAAAGGACAGTTTTGGATTGTCCATTTTTTGTATACTTGAAGTTGGAATGGTGGAGGGGGACGGATTCGAACCGCCGAACCCGGAGGGAGCGGATTTACAGTCCGCCGCGTTTAGCCACTTCGCTACCCCTCCACTAGTTTTAAAAAAAATGGTGCCGGCAAGAGGACTTGAACCCCCAACCTACTGATTACAAGTCAGTTGCTCTACCAATTGAGCTACACCGGCATATCTATTTAATTGTCCAATAGAAGTTATCATTACAGGCTGTCTATAAGCTGAAGACAATATGGTGGAGGATGACGGGCTCGAACCGCCGACCCTCTGCTTGTAAGGCAGATGCTCTCCCAGCTGAGCTAATCCTCCACAATAAAAATATGGTGACCCGTACGGGATTCGAACCCGTGTTACCGCCGTGAAAGGGCGGTGTCTTAACCGCTTGACCAACGGGCCCTTTTTTATGTCTATGTATTCTATCAATTTACTAGAGAGCTCCCAAGCGGGCTCGAACCGCTGACCTCTTCCTTACCATGGAAGTGCTCTACCTGCTGAGCTATGGAAGCATTTTTCCTGTAACTCACTCATGAGATCATTAGTCATTAAGAAAATGGCTCCGCAGGCAGGATTCGAACCTGCGACCGTTCGGTTAACAGCCGAATGCTCTACCACTGAGCTACTGCGGAATAATAATAAACAACCCTAAACATAGTTTTGTTTCGAATGTCCCCATCTCAGTAAGCTTAAGCAAGTAGCAGCTCGATGGGTACAACTCGGAGCCCAATCCAGCAGCTTTGCTCGTTGCTCTACCACTGAGCTACTGCGGAATAATAATATTAAAATAATCGCCCGGCGGCGTCCTACTCTCACAGGGGGAGACCCCCAACTACCATCGGCGCTGAGAAGCTTAACTTCCGTGTTCGGGATGGGAACGGGTGTGACCTTCTCGCTATCGCCACCAGACAAGTTCAAGACATATCCTATTATAATGTCTTTTTGGATTATTTCAAGAGAAAATTGAAACTTCGTTCTCTCAAAACTAGATAATCCAGAAGAAGTAAGTGTAAACACGAGAACACCATTTCAAATTGTGGTTAAGTCCTCGATCGATTAGTATCAGTCAGCTCCACATGTCGCCACGCTTCCACCTCTGACCTATCAAC
>NZ_PGVC01000007.1:0-108033 GCF_002860225.1 Bacillus sp. V33-4 | reverse complement strand
GTCTTGACACTTACTCGGGTTGGACTTTCACCAACTAGCAATTAACGGCTTGCTGGGCACGCGAAAACGACAAAAACCCAAGGACGATGTCCCTGGGTTTTATCTAACAGAAATTAGTCGTTTACAACTTCTTTTCCTTTGTATGTTCCGCAAGACTTACATACACGGTGAGCAAGTTTCATTTCACCACAGTTTGGGCACGCTACCATACCGGGAACCTGTAATTTAAAATGAGTACGACGTTTTCTTTTCGCAGTTTTAGAAGTTCTTCTAAAAGGTACAGCCATTCTTCCCACCTCCTTAAAGAGAATTAAGAAAGTTATGAAGGCCAGTCAAACTGGATTCTTCAAGTGCTTCTTGTTTTTTCCTTCCGACTATTTATCAGAAGGGTTATCTTTTTGATCAAAAAAATTAGCTAGTCCGGCAAGACGGGGATCAATCTTTTCCCGCTTTTCCTGCTCGTGAATGACTTCCCAATCTTTTCCTGACTGAGGAGCTCCTTCATCACCGCTATCTTCACAGAAAACTTGCATTGGGACCTCAAGCAAAAGAATCTCCTGAACAACCGGCATCAGGTCGATTACTTCTCCTTTTACTTGATGAACTTCCTCTTCGGTTTCATAATCCAAACCTTTCAAGAGAAACGTTTCTGTTGTTTCAACATTAATTGGATAATTCACGTCGACTAAAGTACGAGAACAAGGAAGAACTAAATGACCTTCTATTTTCAAATGGAATGTCACTTTCGCTGAATCTATATCCGCCCGGCCGGTAATATGCATAGGCGAAACAGAACGGATTGTCGGATCAACTTGTGTAATCTCATCAACACTCACCGTTTCATCAAAAGGAAAATCCTTGCTTCGATATTTTTGCAACTGACTTAAAGTCCATTTCATACGAATCACCCCAAGGCAACAAAGGTAATTATAGCTTTCATATAATTATTTGTCAATATTTTTTCTTTACACTATAATGTAGACATTATCCTACCACTTAAACTGCTTTGTCAACCTATTGATAGGATTTAGTATGCCCTTCTGCAAAAAATCGCGAGCTTTTTCACAACAAAACAATGAGGGAGATAAACCCATCATGAAAGTTGTCGGAGTCATTGTTGAATACAATCCTTTCCATAACGGCCATGCCTACCATCTCGACATGGCAAAGAAGGTAACCGGTGCCGATGTGGCGATTGCCGCCATGAGCGGCAACTTTCTACAGCGCGGTGAGCCTGCGCTTGTTTCAAAATGGACAAGGGCCAAAATGGCTCTATTAGGCGGGGTTGATCTTGTTTTTGAGCTGCCTTACCAATTTGCGACTCAGAAAGCCGAAGTCTTCGCTAATGGAGCAGTATCGATCCTTTCATCCGCTGGCTGCACCCATTTATGCTTCGGAAGCGAATCAGGGGACATTGATTCATTTTATACGGCGATAGATTTTTTGAACATGCACGACAGCGAGTTTCAAAAAAATATCAGGTACTATTTAAGTAAAGGTGTCAGCTATCCAAAAGCGCTGGCGCTCGCCTTTCAAGATTTAAAACCCGGGGAAGAAATGGCTGACTTATCAAAGCCGAATAATATCCTTGGATTCCAATACATAAAATCACTGCAAAGATTGGAGACGAGCATCGAGGCCGTAACGGTTAAACGAAAAAGTGCCGAATACCATGATGAGCATTTTTCTTCGGCAACGATCGCAAGTGCAACGAGCATCAGGAAGGCATTATTTTCCGAACAGGGTAAGCTTGACGAGGTGCAAAGCTTGGTTCCCGAAAGCACCTACAGGCTGCTTGTTGAGCATTTTCAGGAATTTGGGCGTTTTCATAGCTGGGACAGCTACTGGCCTTATTTGCGGTACAGGCTGATCACAATGTCTCCCGCAGAATTGGCACAGGTCTATGAGGTCGAGGAAGGCCTCGAAAACCGGCTTATTTCGTGCGCGCTTCAAGCAGCTTCGTTTGCTGATTTTATGCAGATGGTTAAAACAAAACGGTATACATGGACTAGGCTGCAACGGACATGCGTACATATTTTAACGAACACAAAAAAAGCAGAGATGAAAACCGTCACGGAACCAAATTATTTACGGTTGCTCGGCATGTCTGAGCGCGGTCGTGACTACTTACGTAACAGGAAGCAGCACTTTACTGTTCCGGTTGTCTCCAGGCTGTCCGCCTTCAAAAATGAGCAAATCGAGCTTGATATAAAAAGTTCACGAGTATACGCGCTCGGGGTACAGCCAGACCGACACGCATCAGGCATCGGTGATGAATTCAAGCAGCATCCGATCTATTTAGCTGATGAAAAATAAACAAGCGGCCTTGTATCACTTTGATACTGTGCTGCTTGTTGTAATCTCGATTATTTTTCTTCAAGTCTCTCCAAATACTGGACCGCTTCGTCAAAGGTGTTAACAGGAACGATTTTCATATCCGTTTTAATATCTTTTGCTGTTGTAACCGCGGCCTGATAATTTGATTCCTCGGCTCCGCCCTCAAATGGGGCCAAAAAGATTTCCGCGCCTGCTTTATCGGCGGCGACAACTTTTTGCTCAATACCACCGATTCTGCCGACTTTTCCTTCCGGATCGATCGTACCTGTACCTGCAATATTATAGCCATTTGTTAAATCGTCTTCTGTCAGCTGATTATAAATCTCAAGGGAAAACATTAAACCGGCCGACGGTCCGCCGATATCCTCGGTATCCAGCGTTACTTCCGGATCGGTTATCACTTCTTTATCTTCTGTGAGCATGATCCCGACTCCGACCTTTTCAGGATTGTCTTTATACGGCTCAATTGGCAGTGAAACATTCTTCGTTTTACCGTCTCGCTCAAAGCTTAATGATATTTCTTCACCAGCTTTTTTGCCGCCCACATAATCAACAAACTGATCAGACGACTCAAATTCCCGGCCGTCCACCTCAAAAATTTTGTCGCCAACGGCCAGTTTCCCGGCTGCTGGCATATCATCAAAAACATTCAAAACATAAACACCTTTGTACTTGTAATCGATCTGTTTCCCGGCCTTTTGGTAGGAGACTTCAATGGCGGCTGTTTGCGAGCTGGTCATAAGATGCAGCTGGCGGACATTATACTCTTCATCAGTTTCATCCGGACTCTTAATCATTTCTTCCGGGTGAATCTGATGATACTTATTAAATTTAGCAGCCAAGTACGAATAAATGTTGGCACGGCCCATTCTGACCGTCGTTAACATAAAGCTCCCTTCCTCCTCATAGCCGTTCTCTACTTCAATAATTGGTTCCAGTTCCTTCGCCATACCCGGCTTTGAAACGTAAAAGGGTAAATAATAAAAAGTGCTTGCTATCAAGAAAATAGCTGCAATAGTGAAGGCACGTACATAAAATTTTCGCTGCATTACTTACTGGGGCTCCTTCCATCTTTCAAAAACGCTTCTGATTTGATTAAGCTGTTTTCTTGTTTCCTGTTCGCCAATTAAAATAATTTCTTCTATATTTGTAAAAGCTCTTGAGCTGTACATTTCCACTCTTGGGCGGATCATTACATCCGAGGCAATTTGCCTGTTCATGACAAGCTCATTTTGCATGATATCGAGGCTCTGCATAATCACATCGTAAATTGAGATGATCTCGGTATTTGTTTTGACATGCGATACATCTACAGCAATGACTAAATCAGCGCCCATCTCCTTTACAACAGAAACAGGCACTCTGTCAATGACCCCGCCATCAACGAGAAGCCTACCGTTTAACTTTTCCGGAACAAAAATTCCAGGTATTGAAATGCTTGCCCGGACGGCATCGGCAATCGGCCCGCTGTAAAAGACGACTTTTTCGCCTGCCATGATGTCTGTTGCAACAACGCCGACTGGTATATCAAGCTGCTCGATATTTTTCCCATGGGTAAAAATACGAATAAGTTCCTTGACTCTTTTGCCGGAAATAAAGCCCATTTTCGGTACCGTAAAATCCAGGTAATATTTCCGTTTAAATGCTTTTGACAATTTATAAAGCCGTTCTATGTCAAGTCCTGCTGCAAAAAAACAGCCGACCATAGCGCCCATGCTGCTGCCTGCCAGCAAGTCAACCGGTATCCCTTCTTCCTTCAATACTTTCAGTACACCTAAGTGGGCAAACCCCCGAGCTCCTCCTGAACCAAGCGCGACACCTATTTTTGGACGACGCAAAGAGATTACCTCCCGCTCAAATTTCAGTCTGATTCAATCTTATGGTCTATTTCATGGTTCTATGAGTATATTGGGATATATAAGGACAAGGCATGCAAGGCGCCAAAGGTTATGGACGCCTCTCTTTTAAGACTCGATCAGGATTCAGCTATCGATGCTTTTTTTCTAATAACCAATATTCTAACACTGTTTTATACAGTTTGCACAGCAAGGAGGGAGGCAGCATTGTTTCTTTCAAAATTCAAAACAGTTTTCCTCGCTTTATCGGTCACGATGATGGCTGTATCGCTGATCTCTTTTCCACAGGAGTCTGTTGATGCTTCGATTAGGGGGCTGAATATGTGGTGGGAAATCGTCTTTCCATCTCTGCTGCCGTTCTTTATTGTTTCTGAAATGTTGATCGGCTTTGGAGTCGTCAAATTCATTGGAGTATTGCTTGAGCCATTGATGCGGCCGTTATTTAAAGTTCCTGGAGTAGGCGGTTTCGTCTGGGCGATGGGGATGGCTTCCGGCTACCCCGCAGGCGCAAAGCTCACTGCGCGCTTGCGGCAGGAAGGACAGCTGACGAGAATAGAGGCAGAAAGGTTGGTCTCATTTACAAATTCCTCTAACCCGTTGTTTATTTTCGGCGCAGTGTCAGTCGGTTTTTTTTATCATGCACAGTTAGGGATTATTTTAGCATTGGCCCATTATTTAGGAAATATCTCAGTCGGGGTAATAATGCGATTTTACGGAAAAGATGATGAGAAAGGAAATGAACAAAGCCAGCATAAATTTTCTATTAAAACAGCATTATCTGCTCTGCACCGGACGAGAATTAATGATAACCGTCCGATTGGGAAGCTGCTCGGTGACGCGGTCATGTCATCCATCCAAACTTTATTAATGATCGGCGGCTTTATCATCCTATTTTCCGTGATTAATAAACTGCTGTACCACCTGCAATTTACTTCTTTTTTCGCAAAAATAATCGAAGTGATCCTTGATGTCCTGCATTTGCCTGTGATGCTCAGTATTCCATTTATTTCCGGCCTCTTTGAAATCACGCTTGGCAGCCAAATGACCAGCCAGGTCCAGGAAGCCACGCTGATGCAGCAAACCATTATCACAAGCTTTATCCTTGCTTTCAGCGGATTCAGTGTTCAAGCTCAGGTAGCGAGCATACTTGCCCAGACAGACATTCGTTTTCAACCTTTTTTCTTCGCCCGTGTAATTCATGGAATACTCGCAAGCTGCTTTGCCTTTTTATTATGGAATCCGGTTTATGAAAGGTTTTATAACACAGAAGAGCCATCTAATGCCCTTCCCGTCAGTGTTTTTGCCGAGGATTCCTGGATTTTGCAAGCATATAAGATCCTTGTTGACACAGGACCGCTGATTACAATTGCATCCCTTTTCGTTTATACAGCGTTGTACGCTAAAAAGTTGACCGGCAAGCTGTAATTTGAGCTATTCAAAAAAATCCTGCACTGTGATTATTCCAATAGTGCAGGGTTTTTATTTTATCGTCTAAATTTATCCTTCAGTGCTTGTTCAACAACTGGAGGGACCAGCTCGGAAATATGGCCGTCATACTTTGCTACCTCTTTAACAATACTTGAGCTTAAGAAAGAGTACTGGTTATTGGTCATAATAAAAAACGTTTCAATCTCGGGATTTAAGACGCGGTTCATCGAAGTAATTTGCATCTCGTATTCAAAATCGGATACAGCTCTCAAACCACGTATGATCACTTTGGCATTCACACTTTTCGCATAATCCACCAGCAAGCCCTGAAACGACTCTACGTGGACATTAGGAATATCTTTCGTAGCTTCCTTAATAAGCTGAATTCTTTCTTCCACCGAAAATAATGGTTGTTTCGAAGAATTGTTTAAGACAACGACATTTAAATTTTTGAACACCTTTGCACCTTTTCTAATAATATCAAGATGCCCATATGTAATTGGATCAAAGCTGCCTGAACATACCGCTACTTCAGTCAATTTGATTTCCCCCCATACTCCGCAGAATCGTTTGTAAAAATCGAAATGGCGATGACGCCGTATTGCTCATGCTTTTTCTTGACCAGGGAACCTACTTTGTCAGGAAGTTGAACGTCATGGCTATGTTCACAGACAATCGTGCCGTGTTCAGAGATGATATTCTCCTGTTCAAATGTTTCGAGAAGCTTGAGAAGCTGCTGTCGTTTATAAGGCGGGTCGAGAAAAATATAATTGAACCGCAGTTCCCGTTTCTTGATCGCTTTCAAAGCCCGCGCCGCTTCATTCCTGTAAACCTCCGCCCGTTCTTCCAATCCGCATGTTTTAATATTTTCATGAATCGTCTGGATTGCCTTTCCATCGCGATCAACAAAAATCATTTGGTCCAATCCCCTGCTCAACGCTTCAAGCCCCAATCCGCCGCTCCCCGCAAACAGGTCAAGGCCTGTGCCTCCATTAAAATATGGGCCGATGATATTAAACATGGCCTCTTTCACCTTGTCCGTTGTTGGCCGTGTTGAATTTCCCGGTACCGCTTTCAGTACTCGTCCTTTACAGGTTCCTGAAACAACTCTCATATGTATCACCACTAATTTCTGACATAAAACAAGCATCTGGAATTATCCTATCATAATTGGTTTTTTGCCGCCAACCTGTTAGATGCTTTTTTTCGTCTGACTGCTTTTAAAAAAATAACCAAAAAGGGTGTATAACCCCATCTATTGTGGAAATACTGTTATTAACAGCATCTATCGAGGATGTTGTTGCCAACCGCGGAGAAGACTTACGTTTCCCCATAAGTTCTTCCTCCGGTTTCTCCTCTCCCTTTGCCTTCTATTCTTAGAAATAAGAATATAGAAGGACCCTGCAGGAAGCTGCAGGGTTTTTTTCTTGTTTTTACTCTTTTAGCTCGGAAATGCTAATTTCCTGTTCATTTTCTGCAATCGAAAAGCTAAAAAGTGTTTCAAGCCATTGCTGTTCAATATAGACACGATTGTCAATTGTAATGAGCGGATTTTCCAACAGGCCGTAATCCTGCTCATTATAAATAAATATATTGCGGTCAGCAAAGAAGCGGTAGCTGTTGCTTCCTTTATTGAGCAATAATTCTCCCTGATCCGCTAAAGCATTTGCCTCGTAGCCCATTTCAGTCATGATCTCCATAAATGGGAACAGCTTTTTTCCGTCCTGATAAATAATTTCGATCCCGTCTACCTGTTTATTGGCTGCCCGAATAACCCTTGAGTCATAGAAATAGAGAGGGACGAAAGCGGCCGAATCCACCCTGTTTAATGTGAAAAAGTGAGTCCCCATCCCTTTTGCAGCTCCTAAAAGTTCATCCAGATTTTTTGTAGTTACTTCCGGCTCCTCTTTCACTGCAGAAAAAAATAGGTTTAGCTGAGCATCAGTAAGCTTAGCCATAAGTTCATTCAACATTGCTTGTCCCTTTGCACTGGAACTCTGCTGCTGTGTGATCGCAGCGGCAAAAAGATCAATAAGCCCGTTTTCCTCTGGCGAAAGAGTTCTAAACTTTTGTGAAAAATAGATATGAGCTGCTTTTCGTTCAACCGTTTCAATTGGTTCAGCTTTTTTTGTGATCAGAAGCCCCTTTCCCATTGTTTCAGGATATTGATCGGTCATCACAATCGATAGATGGGGGAAATCAGCGATTTTTGCTAAAGACTTTAACTGTAATGGTGCGCCTTGTTGAGTTTGTTCGCGGTAATAGCTGATCCCACCTTGATCGATTGCCGCCAATGGTTGTGCTTGCCAGTATAAAGAAAAGGCCTCTCCTTCTCCTTCAAATGCATAATAATCAATAAATTCAAGCTTTTGCTGACCTTTTAAAGGTGCACCGGCAATCCATGAGCCATTTCTTCTTACAGAATCGACAATGTCGAGCTTCGTGCTTGAAGCGGCAACACCCGGGAATTTTATCGTCCAATCATCCAGGAACACAGAAGCAGCGCCATCATCGACAGGCAGGCTGTATTCGAGTGTGATGCTTCCTGCTTTGGCCAGGAAGGTGTCCGGATTATCATCGGTTGATTGACACGGATTCGCTTCTTTTGTTACACAGCTCCAGTTTGCGATTGATTCCGGAACCGAAATGCGATATTCTTTCCCATCTGTCAGTCCTTCTATAGTTTGGGAAATTTTCAATTCCCGGGATTGTGATTCCACTGTTAAATGCTGAAGGGCCTTTTCCTTGATCTCCTCAGACTGCTCAATTTTTTCAGAGTAAGCTTCCCACTGCCAGAACAACATGCCACTGACGGCAGCTGACAAAATTGTAAATAAAAATAAAAATGCCCGTAACAATCGGAACTCTCCTTACCAAAATTATGTTTACCTTAACAATAACAAAATCACTCTTATTCGTCACACAAATTTTGTATGAAAAACTCGAAAAATGTTTTTCATTTTGAAGTATTCTCTGGCATACTGAAATCAATCATTTTATCAGCCCGATGCAATAATAAAAAGGTGAGATACGCCCCCACCTTTTAAATTCCCATTTTATAATCATACTCTTTTGCTTTATCAGGTTTGGAATTTTCGAACTCCAGTTGCAGAAAAGGCTTATATGAAGGTTCAACCTTTTTGACAAACGAATAGGATTGAATTTTTTCAAGTAGTCCTTCCATTTCTTCTTGATTACAATATAGAACAGCGTATTTCAAACGCCTTGAAACATAATGGACATTTCCAAATCTTCTCAGCATCTTTGCTTGCTTTAGTGAGTAAAGCCAAATAATGATTCCCTGCCGTTGACCAAACATATTGATACCCCTTCGAGATAGGTTTTTTCTAATAGTCTAGCATAATAACCGTTCTTTGATCAATAAAGTTCCTTTTATTTGAAACTCGGTTGCCTTTTTTCTAAAATAGTCATAAAGGAACAAGGTGCAAAAGTATGAATTTGGATCATATTTGGAACCGCTTTATTCAGTTGTTACAAGCCGATCCGCTTATAAATAAAGCTTACTATAAAAAAGTGGCAGGCATACCGTTTCTCTATTTACGCGCCATTGGTAACCCGCCTGATCGGCTGTTGGATGCAGCCATTCGGCGTTCCTCGGCAACAGCGATGAAAGGAAAACAACTGCACAGTGAAACGGTCTTTGTCCGCTCAGACGATCAATTGTTCGTTTACCGGCACCGTTTTTTTGTACCGCAGCAGAAAATGTTTTGCTGTGGCAACCAGTGTGCTGACTGTGTCCTGCTAAAGGGGCAATCGTATTGGACTTGAGGCAGCGGAGGGTTTTCAAACTAGTCATTAAGGTTGTCATTAAACTTCAAAAGGCGGTTTTGCTTATGTCTTTAACAAAGCATATTCTGATCATTGGCGGTACAGGCATGCTTAAGGGAACTGTGGAATATTTTTTGAACCGTGGTGATACTGTATCTGTTGTGGCCAGAAACACAAGTAAAATAACTGAACTTTCAGAACGATTGGTACTGTAACACAGTGGTCAGCCAGACCATAATATTTTCTGAACTTGTTGTGAGACCAAATGAAAAAGGCAGGGGATTCCCCATGCCTTTTTCATATTTGGTCTTTGATTCATCAAGCGGAACATCCACAGCTCCCGCCTGAGCCACAGCCGCCACCACAGCTTGAGCCGCTGTCGAAGAAAGGATTGCCTGTCGGCACTTTTACACTTTCGGACACTGATTTTCCAATCAAACCACTCACTGCGTCAAGTAATGCTTGAAGCTCGTTTTCCGCCTTCTTAAATTCGTATATATTCGAATCTAAATCGAGCTCCCTTTTTACTGTGCGGATCTCTCCCATCACCATTTTATAATCAGGGTGGTATTTTCCAAACCTTTGCACTTCCTCATACATTTCCTTCATCTTGGTAAAGGCCTGGAGCTTCCGCTGCGTTTCCCGGCTGTTCCTTAATTTATATAAACACTGGCGATAATGCTCAGCAGCTTCTGATTCTATGATCATATTGGCTAGCTCATCCGCCATATCTAAAAGCATGATTCTTTCTGTTGTAGCAAGCAAATCGGCACACCTCCGTCTCATATTTTAACATGAAACGGCAGGCAAAGCTAAATGATTTGTTAAGAAATGGTCACATGAATTTCATTTTTAAGCTGGTAAGGTTGATTATATGGATTCACCAGCTCCATTTTAATGCGATGGGTTCCAGGAGAAAGATCTTTTATGATAAAGGCAGCCGCTGTCACTTCTTCTCTCTTTTCCCCATCTACATAAACGACGATTTTCCCTTGCTCTTTTCCTGTTTCATGTGGAGCCCTGAATGATATACCTGTGACAAAACACTCAACAAAGACGTTATTCCCTTTTACATGGTGCTGGACAGAAAATGTTTCGTTTTCTGCCTGCTTAAACGCAAATACAGTTGAATTCTCGCTGATTACTGCGGGCAACGATTCGGCACGTACTGTCGTTCCCGTTTCCGGTGCAAGTAACTCACTCTGGCATCCTGTTAGGCAAACGAGGACAAACAACAACACAAGGCGGGCTTTCCGTTTCACTTTCCTCACTCCTTTATGCGTGTATTATTAGCCGCATGTCCATCTTTTAACCGAATAGCCTTACACTCATTAAACAGGCATAGAAAGGCTCTCCCGGCAGAAAAGAAAGCCTTTGCTAAGATCCGGACTTCATTGCCTGGAACATATGCATCATCATCGATGCCATTTGCACACCGTATGAGAATTTTTCAACCCGATGCGGAATCGTTTTTTTATAATAATCAAGGGCAGCCGCCTCAAGTTTGTCAACGTCATATGGGTTTCTTGTTAACAACCTGTACCATTGGGGCTGCTCCCTGACAAATTCCTTTAAATCTTTTTTGCTATTCAAAAACTCGATTAATTCCGTTCGCACCTTTGTTCTCCTCTCAGTCTTTTCTAAACATAAAAGGGCTGGTTGGTGGATTTGCTTGTTGCGGGCCCGGCTGCTGGGGAGATCTTTGAAATTGGGAGATTACCCCCTGTACGGCCGTAAGAGCCTGGCTGATGTTCTGGATATGCTCCTCCATTTGATTTTGGTCCATTTTTTTAATAACGCTTGTTATTTGTGCTATCCAATCGGTTTTCTTTTCGCCAGATTCTTTTATAACTGGTTTCTTACCTTCCCGAAAAGAATCCCATCTGCTATCATCCTCGCCAAACAAATACCAATCCTCATAAAGCTCTTTCCACGTCGTGTTTCCTTTTCGCACTTCCTGAATGATTTTTGGATTCGCTTTGACAAAATCCTTAAATTGTTCTACAGACGGATGAAGCTTTTTCTGTACCATTTTGATTCACCTCTATTGTGATCCATTCGCCTATCATACAATATGATTTTTTAGTAAAATAGGTGAAAAAATAAAAAATCAAAGGCGCGAGGATGAACTTGAGTTCGTCCCCGCGCCAAATTGTATTACTTTTCCCAATTTTGAATAAAATTTTGTGTATAATGCCTTTCATAAACTCCGACGCCAAGATGAGTGTAATCTGGATTTAGCAAGGTTTCACGATGTCCCTGACTATTCAGCCAGCCTTCGACAACCTCAGGTGCATCAATATAGTTCGCCGCAATATTTTCACCTGCCAGCTGATAAAAAACATCAGCTGCATCGAGCCTGTCCGATAAATCGCCCGATGTTTTCGAAGTGTGGGAAAAATCGCCGCTGTCATGCATGTCCTTGCTGTGGGCAACAGCAACCTCGGCTGTTTTTTCGTCCCAGGTGACAGGACCGGCGTTATGGCGGCTTCTAATAATATTTGTAATATCCAATATTTGCTGTTCCATGCCTGCCTCGACCAGATCGCTTTTTGTTTCGTCCAGGGGCTTGGGCTCAAGCAGTGGGCCGCGATACGTAAGCTCATACGGCCTATGGGTGATCAGCGTCTTTTCATCCAAATAACGGACGCTTGAAAGGCTGCCTGTAAATTTATCGATATAAAGCTGGGCAAAATAATCGCCAATTTTAACAAGCGGACGGGTATTCATATCCGTCTCGGACAATTCAAACTGGTATGATCCTTTGTCATATTCAAGATTTACATACATTTCTATTAAAACAGAAGTATAGATTTCCTCAATTGGCTGGCCAATATGAAATGGCTGGACGTTGCTGTCCTTACCGTTGGCATAAATGGTTACAACTTTATCCGCTTCGATGCCAACTTGTATATAGTTTTCAGGATCCTGATAGATCCACCATTCGTAATCATAAAAGGACAGGTCACGCCGATCTGGTGCACCAAGCGCGGTTTGGACAGTTTGGCTATGTTGCCCCATCAAAGCAGCGAGGCCGTCTTTAGGGGCTTCAACCCCGGACTGTTGATTTTCATCCGTGTCTGGTAGAGATAAATCTTCTTTTGATAACGGCTGATCGTTATGAATAAGAATGTCTTTTTCTTTCTCCCCGTTTAAACCAAGGTATAATCCAAATGTTAATAGTGCAGATACTATAAGTAAAATCCTGATAAGAGTTCTCAGTGGGATACCTCCCTTCTATCAATTTCTCTATTATTATATGTATGTTATTCAAAAATATTATAGCATCTATATCTTTGTTTTTGATAGAACACCGCCTAGACCGAAAAATGTCGATCGCATAAAAAAAAGAAAAGACACCTTTAGATGTCTTCTCAATGGTGAAATTCTTCCGGCTCTGATATTTCAGAAAGTGCTGTTTTCGCTTGATCATCCGTAAGTTCACGAACGGCCAAATCACCGAGCGCGACGATACCAGCCAGCTTGCCATTTTCAACAACAGGCAATCTGCGAATTTGGTGTTGTGCCATCAATTCAGCAGCTTCTTTAGTCGAGGTATCCGGACTGACCGTGATTAGGTGTTTGCTCATAATCGCTTCCACCTTCGATGATCCAGGATATTTTTCAGCAACACCGCGAACAACAATATCCCGGTCTGTAATCATGCCGACAAGTTTATCATTATCGACAATTGGAATGGCCCCGACATCCAATTCTTTCATCTTTACAGCGACTTCAAATACATTATCAAGCAAGGAGCATGTTTCTACATCCTCAGTCATAATCCCGCGAACCTGTTCCATATGTCCTCCTTTATAATCCTGAAGTTTGTCCAGCCATTATTAATCGTCCAGCCTATTTTTCCACAGTAAATGAGGAGAAATAATCTTATTATCAAAAAATGTTTTCTAACCGGTTTATGGCTGCGTTCCAAATTTCTTTATGCTGCTGCTTATACTTGTAGGGTTTCCAACAGCAGGATATTTATTCGCAATATGTTGAGGGTTTTTTTTTCAAAATAGTTTTCAACGTGCGTTTTAGGGGTGAAAACGAGTCCAACGTTATTATTGCAACTTTTTTACTTTTCTACTATTATTGAATTGAGATAAACTCGCCTTAATTGATTGTGTTATGCGGATTGTTTTTAGGAGGGACATAGGATGAAATTTGAAAATACCGGTTTTGAAGAATTAAAAGCAGATTTAAATCGTCTCGATGAGGTTATGCTTGATCATGGACTTGTAAGGGAAGAACAATGGGATTATGAACGTGTTACATACGACCGCAAGTTTGAGCTGAAAGAAGGTATTTACTACCTGCGCGTGTTTGGTTATGCGGTAGAAGGTGATGTAGGGGCCCACAATGCAACAATTCAATTGATGACACCTGTGCTTGGCAAACACTACTATCCACATGGCGTGGAATATGGAGAAGATGAATTTTTTCCGATGCCGCTTGTCAACCAATGTGAAAAACTGCTTGCTGAGCTAAAAGCAATTATTGAGAAATTTTAAAGGCGCAAAATGCGCCTTTTTTTTGTAGTTTAAGAGCCTTCCGATCTATCGAGCGACCGTGCGCTTCTAAAAGCAGAACCGTTCATTCAAGAAGAGCTTTTTAATCTAAAAAAAGTCATAGATAAACGTCGTCTGGACAGGTATTTTTTTTTCAAGATCATCTATTTCTTTTTCGCTGCCTGTTAAATGCCCGAGCTGGAAAAGTTCTTTTGGCCTTTGAAAGCCTGTTAGGATGGCAGACAATGCGTTTATATTCATGGTGATGCCCCGTTTAGGAGGATGGGCACAATGGCTTCCCTGCTTCTCTTTATAAGCCGTTACACCAGCTTCGGAAATCAGATATGATCCATTGTTCCAATCTGCATACTCATCGGAAACATGCAGAAAAACATTTTCACTCGTTTGCAGAAATGCAAAGCTTTCCAGACACTTTTCTGCATCAACAACCCGTGCCATAAAGTAAGGAAAAACCTCTGTTTTTACATTGGGTTGTTTTAAATAGTAAGGAAAAGGGTCGTTTACTGGCAACACAATGTTTACGCTGTCAACCATTGAATCATGCTGGCAAATGAAATTCCACAGGTTGACCCGCGCTTCGTAATCAAGAGCAGCCATTTCCTGTACATTGAGAATATTATTTTTAACACTATACAATATGTATCCTTTCGGCACATGCTCGTTGTCGTAAAAAACGGCTGCTGATGAATCGCGATAAACGTTGTCCAGCCACCATTCCTTCGTTCGCGAAAGCATCCCCGAATATTGCTTCGCATACTCTGCATAGACGTTTTCTATATCTTTGTGATGGGTATCCTTTTTAAACCTCATAATCGATCCGCTTATGGCTCCGGCCATATGTAAATCCTTTTTCTCGATCATAACCTTCTTCCGCTCGGTTAAAATCTCCCAGCCGAACTTCCGGTAAAATGCAATATCGAAAGGATGCAAAAATGAGATGATTTGATTTTGCTCGCGCATTTGTTGTAATGCATGAACGATTAATGCCTTCACATAGCCTCTTCTCCGATATTCCGGATAGGTCGCCACGCCTGCAATTCCACCCATGCTCCACTCCTTGTTCTGAATGATTACTTTGAAAGGGATAATATTCAACTTCGCGGTCAGCTGCGTGCCATCCCAAATTCCAAATACGTCATGATGCTTAATTTTGTCAATCCGAGCAGGAATATCGCTGTCCGGCAACTCGTACTGAAAAGCATACATTGATAGTTTTAAAGAATATGTGAGATCTTGTTCAGTCATTTTTCTAATCTCCATATTTCCTCCCCTAATCCGTTTTTGACTACATCTTTTAAAATTCTAGCAAAAAAAGAAAATTCCTTTAAAAGGATTTTTTTCATACAAAAAGCACTGCATACTTTGCAGCACTTTTTTCCGGCTTATTAAAATCCTAAAATAGCTTTTATAACGGATGTTGTTTCTCCGCCACTGTAAAAAATGTATAACAGCAGATACACAGCTAGACCCGTCGTCGCGGTGAAAAACCAAATAATACTGGTGATTGGGCCGAGTTTTCGATGGCGCGCCAATTTATTTTTATAGCCTGTCAAGAGCGTCACAATCCCGAAAACGGCGCCAGTCGTGGCCAGGAAAATATGAAAGACAAGGAAAACTGTATAGTATATTTTAATATCAGCCGGGCCGCCAAACGATGTATTTCCTATGAAGATTGTCCGGCTCGCATATATGACAAAGAAAATAATCGCAAAAATCGCTGCGACAAACATCGTTTTTTTATGAGCTTCAATTTTTCGCTGTTTTATTAGGTACCAGCCGATCGCCACCGTAATGGCACTGAGCACGATAAACGTCGTGCTGATCGTTGGAAGTATCGGAATTGATTGCATAATTGATTACCTCTCCATTCTTTTGCACATAGAATCATTTTATGGCAAGAAAGACTATTTTTCAACAATCACTATAATTGTTCATAAAATATTGCGATTTGGCGTCAAATATATGATAAAAAACATAGACATAGTTAAAAACACCCGCATCAAAAAAGCCTGAACTATTAATCTGATCAGGCATATTTCTCTTCCGCCCTCCACCATGGCATCATGTCGGCAAGGAGGACCCAGCGGTTTTCTTTATTTAACCTCCCGCCGAAAGGAAGGAAGAAGTCATCGGAAAAAGTCAGTTGGTTTTGGGTTTCTTTATACACAGTGTCGACCTCCAAGTGCAAGGGTTTTTGTAGTTTTTCAAGTAAATCCTTACACTTATATTCGACAAAAGGGAACCAAAACCCTTGTCATTACTGGGATTACTGATTATTCAGCAGACCCTAAGTATCTGTCGTTTCTCACTTGAAAATTGCTTTATGAAAATCATTCAAATATCTAAAAATAAGCAAAGCACCCAAATTGGGTGCTTTGTTCATTCTATCGTTTGCGGATTTAACGATGGATTCATGTCGACCTGATCCGCTTCCTGTTCTTTTTTGTACCAGCTAAAAAATACTTTGCCAAGAACAACTCCGTATACAATTTCCTGAATGATTTTCATGATCACACCGCCAGTCTGCTGATCATTTAAAAGGGACATTGAACTAAACATTTCCGGCCCGCTCAAATTGAGTCCGGACAACGTTGAAGCCGGCACACAAAGAGCCAGTGCGTCTGCCCATGCGCGCGGGTCAGAAAACGTGTCATACATCGGTGCATCTGCAAAAATAATCAGCGCACATGCCGGGGTCAGCAAAATCCCATTGGCAAAAATGTAGCCGACTTTTTTCAACCCGCCCATCGTCTGGTATTCATCCAGCTGATTGATCAGTGGCCACCACATGATGATTGCCACAACAAACAGCAACGTTGTGTAAGCAGCGTGCAGCAGCATGTCTGTCTTGATAACATCAAAAATCAGCGGGATATGATAAAACGAAAATAATCCGTTAAATAGAATCAGCGCAAAGATAGGCTTTGTCAGTAAGCGAAACAGAGTGCCAATGCTCTTGATGCCGAGAACCTTTCGCCACATCCACTCGGGGATCGCGACGATAAACAATGGCGGTATAACCAAATACAGTAGGGCCATTTGGGTCATATGGGCATAAAAAGCAAGATGCCCCATCAAGTCAAGCGGCGAACCTTTGATCGCATAGAGAAGTGCAGCAGCCACAGCGAAAAGAACTGCTTGATTTTTCTGCAAAGGCTCACTGCCGCTAAACCGACGGCGGTATTTTACGGTAATCAGGAAAAACAGAGCCGTTACGACTAAAATTGCAATAAAAAAATATGGACTCCACATTGCCCTGAAACCAAAGATATCTAATGAAAGCACGGTATAATCACCCCGTTATCGTTGAAGAATACATTCTCATTATACTACTTGATGAACGCCAGCCGCAATTATATGAGGTTCATCTATACTTTTCATCGTATAAAAAGAAAATCGGCTTCTTGAGCCGATTTTCATAAATATTACCACCAAATAACAGTCATAAAAGTTATCACGGTTATTGCTGCTACAAACACACCCGAGAAAAGAAATAAAGAAGGTGCTTCATGGCCTTTATGGCTCATATGCATGAAATAGTAGAGCTGAAAAATAACCTGTACAACAGCGAGAAGAAGAATAAACGGTATTGTAAACCAGCCAGTAAACCCATCATAGGCTACTGCTGCAAAGGCTACAAGTGTCAAGAAAATCATTAATGAAAAAGTAATGACTTGATATCTCATTTCTTCTGCGCTTTTTTTACGGCGATATTCAATGTCCACACTTGGGTTACCTGAATTTGGTTGTTGTGTCGCCATCAGTTTATCCCACCAATCCCATTAAATATACTACTGTGAAGATGAACACCCAAACAACGTCGATAAAGTGCCAATAAAGGCTGGCAACATAGAACTTCGGAGCGTTGTAGAGGCTTAATCCCCTTTTCGCGTTGCGAACCATCAGCGTGACGATCCACAACAAACCAAATGCAACGTGACCGCCATGGAATCCTACCAACGTATAAAACGCTGATCCAAAAGCGCTGCTCGTAAACGTATGGTGAAACTTATGAACATAATGACTAAACTCATAGATTTCAACACCAAGGAAAGCCGCTCCAAGGATAACTGTTACACCAAGCCAAATCTGCATTTTCTTAAAATTAAAGTTTTTCATATGGAACATTGCATATACACTTGTCAATGAGCTCGTTAAAAGAAGCATCGTCGCAACGAAAACTAGCGGCAAATCGAACAGATCTTTTGCCAGTGCATGCTCTGTGGTTGGAACTTTATCTTTTAATGCGAGATAAGTAGCAAAGAGAGAGGCAAAGAGAACCGTCTCTCCTCCTAAGAATAGCCAAAAGCCCATGAATTTATTTTTCGCTTCGAGGGTTGCTTTTTCAGGCGAAGCAGGCCAAGTTTCAAGTGTAAATTTTTCTTCAGCTTGCATTATGCCTTTCCCTCCTTATCATCATCATCTTCAAGATCTTCCTTGTGAATGTGGAAGCCGTGGTCATCTTTAATTGAGCGAATAAACATTGCGCCAAGCACAATCGCCAAGCCGAGAACTAATACTGGAATTCCCCATGGATGATCGACCCGATACATAGCACCAAACGCAGCTATAAATAGTCCTAACGAAATCACGAATGGAATAAATGAACCATTCGGCATATGGATGTCGCCAACAGGTTCAGCTGGAGTCATACCTTTTTTGCCTTCCATTTTTTCAAGCCAGTAAGCATCCAATCCACGGACAAGCGGGAGCTGCTTAAAGTTATAGAATGGAGGCGGTGAAGGAAGCGCCCATTCGAGGGTACGTCCATCTCCCCATGGGTCGTTGCCAACCCTTTCATTCTTAACCGTTGTCATAATGATATTAACGAGCAAGACGATAACGGCTACTGCCATCAAGACGGCACCGACAGTACTAACCATATTCCCTGTTTCCAACCCTTGACCAGGAAGGAATTTGAAAATACGGCGCGGCATACCCATCAGACCAAGGAAATGCTGGATAAAGAATGTCAAATGGAACCCGACAAAGAACAGCCAGAACGTGATTTTACCAAGCAGTTCATTCAACATTGTTCCAAACATTTTTGGCCAGTAAAAATGAGCACCGGCAAATAGTGCGAAGACAACCCCACCGACAATAACATAGTGGAAGTGGGCAACAACGAAATAAGTATCATGATACTGATAATCCTGTGCCGCTGATGCGAGCATTACACCTGTGACTCCACCTGCTACGAAAGATGGGATAAACGCAACCGCCCACATCATCGGAGTCGTAAACTTTATGCTGCCTCCCCACATCGTAAAGAGCCAGTTAAAGATCTTTATCCCTGTAGGAACAGCAATCGCCATTGTTGCCACCGCAAAAATCGCGTTCGCAATCGGCCCCATTCCTGTTGTGAACATATGGTGGGCCCAAACCATGAAACCAAGAAAACCAATAAGTACGGTTGCAAACACCATCGATGAATAACCGAATAGTCGCTTTCTCGAAAAGGTTGCGAAAATCTCAGAAAAGATACCGAATGCAGGAAGAATAAGAATATATACTTCCGGGTGACCGAAGATCCAGAACAGATGCTCCCAGATAATCGTGTTACCGCCCGCTGCCGGATCGAAGAAGTTCGCGCCAAACATGCGGTCAAACGTTAATAGGAACAAACCAACCGTAAGCGGCGGGAATGCGAATAATATTAGTGCAGAAACAACAAATGTAGACCATGTAAACAAAGGCATGCGCATGTAAGTCATCCCAGGTGCACGCATATTGATGATCGTGACAAGAAAGTTAATACCACCGATCAACGTTCCGATCCCGGAAATCTGCAGACCAAGCGCATAAAAATCGATGCCGTGCCCCTCTGAAGCAAGCGACAGCGATGCATAGGAAGTCCAGCCTGCATCGGGAGCGCCGCCTAAAAACCATGAAAGGTTTAGAAATACGCCTCCAAAGAAAAACAGCCAGAAACCCAATGAATTTAAAAATGGGAATGCGACATCGCGCGCCCCGATTTGCAACGGCATAATGGCGTTCATGAAGGCGAAGACCAACGGCATCGCTGCCAGAAAGATCATCGTCGTACCGTGCATGGTAAGAATTTCGTTATATAGTCCCGCACTTACAAAATCATTATTCGGTATTGCAAGCTGAATGCGGATAAACATTGCTTCTAAGCCGCCGACAATAAAGAAAAACCCGCCGGCAATTAGATAAAGGATGGCGATTTTCTTATGGTCAACGGTTGTTATGTAATCCCATAAGGTTGCACCAAACCCTCTTTTTTGAGCATAAGTACTCACAGTTTTACCTCCCCTTTAAAAAATCCCCTTTTATTCCTGAACCTTTAAGCCCATCAAATATTCAGCTACAGCATCCAGCTCTTCCTCATTTAATTCTTTATATTTCCCGGTCATTTTATTTCCAGGCTTATATTCTTCAGGATCTCTCAGCCAGTTCTTAAGGTCTTCTTCATTATGGTCAAGAATTCCGGCTACGCGGGAACGATCACCAAAGTTCGTTAAATTTGGTCCGATGCGCGCCTCTTCAGGTGCTGTGTTTGTTGGTGTTACAGCATGGCAGCCGATACAGCTTTCATTAAAGATTTCCTGGCCCTGTTGTGCTGAAGCAGTTTCAGCCTGGACCGGTTCTTCAACAGCTTTCATATCACTTGCCCATCTCTTAAATTCTTCTTTGGAAACAGCTTTCACTTTAAAGTCCATCAATGCATGTGAAGGTCCGCAAAGCTCAGCACATTTTCCGTAAAATAAATTTCCGGCTTCGTCAGCAGCTTTTTCATCAAATTCGAGCCAAAACTTGTTTACGTTTTCTGTGTTCGTATCGATTTTCCCGCCGACAGCAGGAATCCAGAAGGAGTGCTTAACATCGGATGCCTTTAGATTAAAGTAGACTTTTTGACCAGTCGGCACTACCAAATCCTGGCTTGTAACAATCTCCTGGTTTGGGTATTCAAACTCCCACCAGTAAAGGTTAGCGCGCACATTAATGACAAGTGCGTCCGTCTTCCCTTCTTCATTCTTTTTCTCAGCAGGAGAAACATCTGCCAACTTAAAAGTAGCGGATACTGTTGGCACGGCCAGTACCAATAGCAGAAGAATAGGAATAACAGTCCAAATAATTTCCAGTTTGTGATTTCCCTCAACCTGTTGTGGAATCTTCTCATCTTTTCTGCGGAAACGCACCATGACAAGAATAAAGATAACAGTTACGGCAAGAATAACACCGACCATAATTGCTGTGCTCAATAGCATTAAATCATATTGTGTCTGAGCAACTTCACCTGCAGGCTGCAATGCTGATAAAAATGGTTTGCCACAGCCGGAAAGAATAAGCGTCAATCCTGCAAATAAAGAAAATATACGCCATTTCGCAAGCCTTTTCATAGCTTAATAAAACCCCTCTTTCATAATATATTTTTTTGAAAAACTGGTCAAAAAAATATGGAAAAATTCTCTCTAAATCTCGTAAAGACAGAATCTCCTAACAAAAATAAATTAAATAAGTGTGACAATTACCATAGCTACAAACATAATAGTCAAATATTGTAGGGAATATATAAACATAAGTTTAGCCCATTTAATATCATCCTTTAGCTTATATCCATAAATCCCTAAGATAAACCACCCTATGTTCAAGACAGTTGCAAGAATAAGAAATGGAATTCCTAAAGAGGTAAGCAATAGGGGAAGCGGAAGCAAAGCTGCTACCCACACGATAATATGCTTTTTCGTCGTGCTGTAGCCCTTTACAACAGGGAGCATCGGTATGCCCGCTGCCCTGTACTCCTCGACCCTTCTCATCGCCAGTGCATAAAAATGCGGAGGCTGCCATACAAACATGATTAGAAATAATGCCCAAGCGATCGGATCAAGGCTTCCATCAATAGCCGCCCAGCCAATTAATGGCGGTACAGCTCCTGAAACACTGCCGACGATCGTGTTTGATACATATTTCCGTTTAGACCACATCGTATAGAGGAACACATAACTGAATACTCCTATTAAGCCAATCAAAGCAGCAGTCGGAGTCGTCAGTAGTAAACACAGCGTTCCCAATCCAATTAAGATGATTCCCATCGCGACTACTTTGGAGGGGTTCACCCGTCCTGTAACCGTAGGTCTTTCTTTCGTTCTCTCCATCAAATGGTCTATATCCCGGTCAATGTAGTTGTTAATGCTGCATGAACCGGCAATAATTAATGAAGAACCAGCAAGAGTAAGAAACACAAGATCAAGATTATTGAAAAAACCTTTATCAGTGAAATGCAGCGCAAGCCACAGGCCTGTAAAAGTTGTAATCAAATTAGAATTAACAATGCCGATTTTTATCAGAGCAAGAAAATCACTCCAAGCGTTTGCTGCCGATACTTTCGCATTAAGGCTTCGTTCACTGCTGTCAATAGCTGCCTCAGCTAAAGCCTTCGTATTAGCCATAATTTTTCCTCCTTTATCCAAATCACCAACCAGAACCGTAAAAAACACCTGTAAGCATAGTTCGTTTTCCGCTATACTCGCAATTAAAATGTATAAAAAATTAGAAAAAGTAGTTTTTCACTATTATTATTATAGAAATAAGGATAAGTATTTGTGTAGAAAAACATTCCATACTCACTGTATATTAAATCACATTTCAGCACTTTTTTGTGAATATTTTTCGAATTATTTTTGACCAAATTGTGTCGCGAAGTGACAAAAAGTTATATTTTGTTGTTTTTCTAGGATAATAATTATCGATGTAAAAGCAGGATAGCAGAGCTCGGATGCTTCCAGGGTTCAACTAAATCAAGAGAGAACAAGCTTCAGGCATCTATCTATTGTAAAAATCCCTATTATTGTGTAGTATCTTTAAAGTGCAGTGGAAGATCGATATCTTCATATAAATTCGTTCTTATTATACACTTCCATTATTATCGGTGACAAATTATCGAACTTTACTATTAAGAAGGTGGATCAGTTGGATCGATTTTTAAAATGGTTTGCGGTCCTTACTACAATTGGAATGTTGTTTATCCTGTTGGGTGGAGCTCTTGTGACAAAAACGGACTCGGGCATGGGCTGCGGCAATTCCTGGCCGCTCTGCCACGGCGAACTAATCCCAAGCAATATCAGTCCCGAATTAATTATTGAATTAGCCCACCGGGTTGTATCAGGTGCTGTCGGGTTCATGGTGTTAATATTGTCAGTCTGGTCATGGCGTTCGATCGGACATGTTAGAGAGACGAAATTTCTTTCCGTCCTTTCATTCTTTTTTTTGGTGCTTCAGGGGCTGATCGGCGCTGCAGCAGTGCTGTGGGGACAATCTGATTTCGTACTTGCGCTTCATTTTGGAATTTCACTTATTTCCTTTGCGGCCGTATTTTTGCTAACGCTGCTCATTTTTGAAGTTGACAAAAAGTTCGAAGCGGAAAAAGTGATTCTCGATAAGAAAATGAAATTTCACATCATCGGTGTTTCCCTATACAGCTATCTTGTCGTTTACACCGGTGCGCTCGTCCGCCACGTAAATGCAAGTTTAGTGTGTAAAGACTGGCCGCTTTGCGTTAATTCTGACCCAAGTTTGCCGGGTACTATGCACGAATGGATTCAAATGGGCCATCGTGCCGCAGCCGGATTAATCTTTATCTGGATTGGCTACATCACCTACCTGGCTATTAATCAGTATCGGCATCAAAAGGTCATTTATTGGGGATGGATTATTTCATTTATACTTGTTTCTTTGCAGGTTATCGCCGGGGCACTTGTTGTGATTACCCGCTTGAATTTATATCTCGCTTTGTCCCATGCTTTCTTTATTACATGCCTGTTTGGAGTGCTAAGCTATTTGATCCTGTTAACTTCACGAAGCAGTAAAAACGCTGCGGCTCTTGAACAAGCAAAAGATGATAGCAACAACCAATCCACTGTCAATCATGCCTGAGATTTTTATAAAAAAACGATCGCGATGCTATTTGCATCGCGATCGTTTTTTTCATTTGGACAATTCAATCAGCAAATCGCCGGTTTGGATTGCTTCTCCATTTATCACATAAATATCTTTGACAACTCCTGAAAACGGCGCTTGAACGGTTGTTTCCATTTTCATCGCTTCCGTAATCATAAGATGATCGCCCCGGTTTACCTTCTCACCCTTTTCGACTAGCACTTTGATGACTGTACCCGGCATAGAGGCGGCAATATGAGTGTCATTTTTCGGATCCGCTTTTATTTTTGATGCAACCTTCGATTTTACACTTTCGTCCTTGATGACGATTTCGCGCGGCTGGCCATTCAACTCGAAATAGATCACTCTTGTACCATCTGCCTGAGCCTCTCCTATCGACACCAGTTTGACGATTAGCGTCTTACCGGTTTCGATCTCAACTTCAATCTCTTCTCCAAGACGCATACCATACAGGAATGTTGGCGTATCGAGAACCGATATATCTCCAAATTGTTCAACAGTATTGAAATACTCCATAAACACCTTTGGATATAAAGCATAGGCGATAGCATCAAAGCTGGTGACTTGTCTCCCCATTTCTTTAAACATTACTTCCTTAAGAGCGCCGAAGTCAACATCTTCGAGCAGTTCTCCCGGCCTGACCGTTATCGGTTCCCTGCCTTTTAAAATCACCTTTTGTAATTCTTCAGGGAAACCACCGTGCGGCTGGCCAAGATATCCTTCGAATAATTCAACAACTGAATCAGGAAAATCAAGCGAGTCGCCCCGGCTTAACACGTCCTCCTCGGTAAGCTCATTCTGAACCATATATAGGGCCATATCACCAACAACCTTTGAGGATGGTGTAACCTTGACGATATCTCCAAACATTTCGTTAACGCGGGCATACATACTTTTTACATGCTCCCATTTATCACCGAGCCCGACCGCTTTTGCTTGTTGTTGCAGATTACTGTATTGGCCGCCTGGCATCTCGTGCTCATACACTTCAGTGTGAGGCGACATCATGCCGCTTTCAAAGTCATGGTAATATTTGCGGATATCTTCCCAGTAATACGAGAGTTGTTCAAGGGCACGGTTGTCCACCTTCGACTGTCTCTCAGTGCCTTCCAATGCATAGAACAATGAATTGGCGCTTGGCTGCGAAGTCAGCCCGGCCATCGTGCTCAAGGCAACATCAACAATATCCACACCTGCTTCAATTGCTTTTGCGTACATATAAATCCCGTTGCCGCTTGTATCATGCGTATGGAGGTGAATTGGAATGTCAACTGTTTCCTTTAATTCAGAGATCAGACGATAAGCCGCCTCCGGTTTTAACAGCCCGGCCATATCCTTTATGCCAAGGATGTGGGCCCCTTGCATTTCCAGTTCTTTAGCAAGATTCTTATAGTAGTCGAGATCGTATTTTCGACGAGTTGGATCGTTAATGTCACCTGTATAGCAAATTGCCGCTTCGGCTATTTTTTCAGACTGTCTTACTGCGTCAATGGCAACTTCCATACCCTTCACCCAATTCAGGCTATCAAAAATCCGAAATACGTCAATTCCGGCGTAGGCAGATTTCTCGACGAATTCGCGGATCACATTATCCGGGTAATTTTTATAACCAACCGCATTTGACGCGCGCAGCAGCATCTGGAAGAGAACATTTGGAATCTTCTCCCTTAGCTTGAGCAGTCTGTCCCAAGGATCCTCTTTCAAGAAACGATAGGCGACATCAAAAGTTGCTCCGCCCCACATTTCATATGAAAATAAATCAGGCAAAAGCCTTGCGGATGATTCAGCAATATGACTAATATCAGTCGTCCGGACCCTGGTTGCGAGCAAGGATTGATGCGCGTCCCTGAAGGTTGTATCTGTCAGGAGAACTTCCTTATGATCTTTCACCCAGTTGACGAGCCCTTCAGGCCCTTGCTGATCAAGAATCTGCTTCGTTCCTTCACGAATATCAGCGCTGTATTTCAGTTTTGGAATGCGCGGCTTATCAAAAATTGGCTTCTTCTTCTTTTCTATGCCGGGAAAGCCGTTTACTGTTACATTCCCAATGTAGGTAAGCATCTTCGTTCCACGGTCTTTACGTTTTGGAAAAATAAACAACTCCGGTGTTGTATCAATAAAGGATGTATCATACTGACCGGTCCGGAACTGTTCATGTTTAACGACGTTTTCAAGAAAAGGAATATTTGTTTTGATCCCGCGGATTCGGAACTCTTGCAAATTTCTGACCATTTTTGCTGCGGCCTGATCAAATGTCATCGCATGCGTGGACAGCTTGACGAGCAATGAATCGTAATACGGTGTAATGACGGCACCCTGGAAGCCATTGCCGGCATCGAGACGGACACCGAAACCGCCACCGGATCGATATGTCATTAATTTTCCTGTATCCGGCATAAATTGGTTTAACGGATCTTCCGTTGTCACACGGGATTGAATGGCGTAACCGTGTATTTTGATATCCGCTTGTTCGGGAATGCCAATCTTCTCACTATGCAAATCATGTCCTTCTGCGACCTGAATCTGCGTTTGGACGATATCAATACCAGTGACCATTTCTGTTATTGTATGTTCAACCTGGACACGGGGATTTACTTCGATAAAATAATACTCGTCATTTGCCACCAGGAATTCAACAGTGCCCGCATTGATATAGCCGACATTATCCATAAGCCGGACAGCAGCTTCACATATTTTCTCCCTCAGATCATTTGTGATCGAAACACATGGGGCGACCTCAACCACTTTTTGATGGCGGCGCTGGACAGAACAATCGCGCTCATACAAATGAATGATATTGCCGTGCTTGTCACCAATGATTTGAACTTCAATATGCTTCGGTTTTTCAATAAACTTTTCTACGTAAACCTCGTCATTGCCAAAGGCAGCTTTTGCTTCCGATTTCGCACGCTCGTACGCTTCTTTCACTTCATCAATACTGTTGACGATTCTCATTCCGCGACCGCCGCCGCCGAGCGAAGCTTTAATGATGAGCGGGAATCCGTGCGTCTTTCCGAATTTAATAACCTCTTCAAGCCGTTGGATCGGGCCGTCGCTTCCCGGGATAACCGGAATTTTTGCCAATTGAGCCTGTGTTCTTGCCTTAACCTTATCCCCGAACATATCAAGATGCCTTGCTTCAGGTCCGATAAAAATAATTCCTTCTTCTTCACAGCGCCTTGCAAAATGGATATTTTCCGACAGGAACCCATATCCCGGATGGATGGCGTCCACGCCGCTTGCTTTTGCAATGTCAATGATACCTTCAATATCCAAGTAGGCATCTATCGGTTTTTTGCCTTCCCCGACAAGATAAGCTTCATCTGCTTTATACCTGTGATATGAGCCCGAATCCTCCCTGGAATAAACCGCAACCGTACGGATATTCAGTTCTGTACATGCCCTAAATACACGGATCGCAATCTCTCCCCTGTTTGCGACCAACACCTTATTGATAACTTTGCTCATTTCGACACCTCATCTTTATGTAATTAGTACAAGGATTGTTTGCTTACGCACTGCAAGCCAAAGCTAAGTGACAATGTGAGCATATGGCTATTGCTAAATCCCTTTGTCTGGCAAAAAAGACTGTTACAACTGATTCTGTTAAAACATATATATAAGCCTTTCGAGCTTAAGCAACTTGTTTTTCATTGTCGTTACTTTTGTATTTTTGTTCGTAGTTCACGAACATGGACACATTTACGAGTATTCCCATTGAAATGTATAGCTGGAGCAGTGAAGAACCTCCGTAGCTGACAAATGGAAGGGTTACGCCTGTTAGTGGAATGATTCCCGAAGCACCGGCAAGGTTAATAAACGATTGGATGCCAATCATGCTTGAAATACCGATCGCAAGCAAACTTCCAAACGGATCAGTGCATTTTAAGCCCGTATATATCCCCCTTAAAACGATATAAGAAAGCAGCAATATGACAAAAGCAACTCCCCAAATCCCCAGCTCTTCAGCGATTACGGCGATAATGAAATCGGTGTGCGGCTCAGGAAGATAACCGAGCTTTTGAATGCCTTTGCCGAGACCGATTCCGTTAACCCCGCCTGAGCCAATTGCAATAAAAGCATTGGTGATTTGGTAGCCGCTGTCCTGTTCGACTGCAAAAGGGTCCATAAAAGCTTTAAAACGCCCGATCCTGTTTTCTGACAAAATCTTATCCTGCAAAGCAACGAATATAGGGGCGATGACCATCAACCCAATGCCCGCAAGCTTCATCAGATTTTTCAGGCTCATCCCGGAAGAAATAATAATCATCGAAGCAATCAAGATTATAATGGCTGCTGTTCCGTAATCCGGCTGAATCGCAATAAGCACAGAAACGAGAAATAAATAGAATAAAGGAGGGACAACACCTTTATTGAATTCATTTATGTACGATTGTTTTTTTGCATAGACTGCGGCCAGATAAATGATAACAGAAACCTTGACAAATTCAGACGGCTGAAGGCTTACCGGTCCGATTTTAAACCAGCTTTGCGCGTTGCCGGCAATATGGCCGAAAGCAAATAAAGCTCCTAAACAAAGCAAGGACAGCAAAACCATCGGTCCAAGTATTTTATTGCTTTTCATTGCTTTATATGGAAACATTGCAAAAAACAAAAATACAGCGGAAGCTCCAATAATGTGGAGCCTTTGTCTTTCGAAAAAATGATCACTCGGATAATCGTATGCCGTTACCATGCTGGCACTGTAGATCATAACGAGCCCGAACAAAGATAGCAGCACCATTGCAATTACTAAAGAATAATCGTATGATTTAAAGATTTTTTTAAACATTCAACCTCTTCCCCATTTTCTCCGGATGTATATTCTATTCTCCGATTATAAACAATAATCCTGCTTAGAGAGGTTATGTTAAATGTAACACGTTAATCCCAAGATTTCTATAAATATGTTATACTATTAAAAATAAAATATGTCACATTCAGTATAATCCAGGGTTTTCCCTTTATACCCTAAACATTTATAAAAAAACTCAAACGAGTAAGAAGAACTGTTTGAGTTTTTTGATTCTATTTTTTTTGTGAGGCTTCATGAAGGATTGACAGTTCTCCTTCGAGCGTGGCTAGAATGGCTTTTCCATCCTTTTCATCAATGAGCCCAAGGCGAACGGCAAAATCTATTTCGCGTGACAATCCAAACATTTGCGTATCCAGAACCTCTTCGTAAAGAGGACATTGAGGCATTGTAAGGTTATCCATTTGAACCTTAATAAGCTTTAATATCTTATCAGCGTCAGCCTTTAACAAGGCGTGTGCTTTTTCTTGGTGGTTCACCATCATTTCAGACGCCAACATTGATCCCCCCGTTTCCGAGCGTTTACCCGATCCTATCTTTAAATATTACCGTTAAGACAGGAAAAAAGCAAGGATAATACGGGATTAGCTTTTTAATTTTCCATTTCGCTCAAAAGATGCTGAGCTGCTGCTCTCGGGCAAGCATTTCAAGAATCTTCATTCCAGCTATGCTGTTACCTTTTTCATCAAGTGACGGCCCGAAGATTCCGATTCCATACCTGCCTGGTACCGCGCCCATGATGCCTCCTGAAACTCCGCTTTTTGCAGGTATGCCAATTTTAATGGCAAATTCCCCGGAAGCATTGTACATTCCGCATGTGACCATAAAGGTTTTGCAAATCCGGGCAACGTTTTCCGCGATAATCTGCTTGCCGGTTTCAGGGTCGACCCCGTTTAAAGCGAGCACAGCGCCGACCCTGGCCAGGTCAAAACAATTCATTTCGATCGCACACTGAGCAGTGTAAACGCGCAGAAGGTCTTCCACGTCCCCTTCAATAATCCCGTGCTGTTTCATAAAATAGCAAAGGGCCCTGTTCAAATCGGCTGTTTCCATTTCAGATTGAGCCGTTTCCCAATTGCATGTGACTGGCGTTCCATCTAAGAAGCTTGAAACAAACCGGATGATCCTGTCAATTTTTTCTTTGTTGTCACGGCCGTTAATCATATGCGTAACGGCAAGCGCTCCAGCGTTGATCATCGGGTTAAGCGGTTTTGACGGAACCGACGTTTCAAGCTTGGAAATCGAATTAAAAGGGTCACCGGTAGGTTCCATTCCAACATGGCTGAACACATAATCAAAGCCCCGGTCTGAAAGAGCCAACGCGAGTGCCAGGACTTTTGAAATACTCTGTAATGTAAATTTTTTCTTATAATCGCCGGCATAGTAGCATTCGTTTCCAATGTCAAAAATGGCGACCGATAGATCATCTTTTTCCGCTCTACCAAGTGCAGGTATATAATCAGCAACCCGGCCGGAAGCGGCGTATGGGCGGGCTTCTTCAACCAACTTGCTAAGGCTTTCATTCGAACGGCATGTCAAGGCAGTATTCCCCCGGTAAAAAATTTTTAATTAGTGTTCCGCAGGCCAACTGTTTTCATGCGCAGCAGCCCCGGTAAAGAGCGTAAAATAGCGTGTCGGCAAATATCCTGCTATACTTTGATTACAGATGGAACGCGAAGCAGGAGGTTGTCATGGACAATATTATTTTTATTAAAGGGAAAGTGAAATACCCAATTACATTGGACCCGGGGGTTTGGATTTTTGATGATCGCCGCCTAGACTTAAAAACGTATTTTAATCAGGTAAATCAAGCTGTTGATGAGCTGGAAAACTACACAAAATCGATTTCCAAGCATTGGGACCGGGAGATTATGGAAGGTGCAGTTTATCCGCCAACATTAAAATCGGAGAAAAAGTTCGAAAAGGAAAAAGTATTGACAGGGACATTCGGGATGCCGCTGCTGCCGTTCATTCATAACGCTGAACCGGAGACCACTGTTAAAACGCTGATAGTTGAAAGCACTGATGGAGAAGTTGCCTTGCCGATCGAACAGGGAAAAGAATTGATTTTGTGTTTTTCAAAAAATGGAAAACCACTGCGGCAAGACGGCCCTGTTTACGCATTTTTCGGGGATGGGTCAAATCGGGACAAGCCTCTAAAAAACATAAAAGGCTTTCGGTTGAATTGATCAAAAACTGTGGGCTTCTTAAACCAAATCTGCTAAAAAGCAGATTCCCCTGAATCGGGTGAATCTGCTTGTTTCTTTTATCACTTTGGATTAAAGGAGATCAGCTGCCAACTGCGCCAGACCGGACCGTTCCCCCTTGATCAGTTTTACATGTCCGGAGATTTTTTGATCCTTGAACTTTTCAACGACATACGTAAGCCCGTTGTTAAATGCATCTAAATATGGGTGGTCAATTTGTTCTGGATCGCCCATTAACACAATTTTGCTTCCTTCCCCCACTCTCGTCAAAATCGTTTTAACCTCATGCTTTGTCAGATTTTGCGCTTCATCGATAATGATATATTGATCAGGAATACTCCTGCCCCGAATATAGGATAATGCTTCAACCTCAATCGAACCCATTCCCGCTAAAATTGCATCAAGTTCACCCGGCTTCTTCGTATTAAATAGATATTCCAGATTATCATAGATCGGCTGCATCCATGGCCGCAGCTTTTCATCTTTTTCCCCGGGCAGAAAGCCGAGATCTTTGCCGACAGGCACAATCGGCCTCGCGACAAGCAGCTTTTTATACTCTCCCAGATCCTCTATTTGTAAAAGCCCTGCAGCAAGGGCTAAAAGCGTTTTGCCCGTACCTGCTTTTCCTACCAGCGTAACAAGTGGCAGGTCTTTTCTGAGCAGCAGTTCTATCGCCATCGTTTGCTGAACGTTCCGCGACCGGATCCCCCAAATATGATCATGGTCGAAAATTAATTTTTTAATTATTTTTCCGCTCTTTTCAACCATTCCCAATGCTGAAGATGAGCTTCCCAACGAGTCTTTCATAATCAGAAATTGATTTGGATACAAAGGATGATTAGCTATATCTGCAAGCGGTATTTCCCCCTTCTCATAAAATCTTCGCAGTTTTTCAATATCTGTATAAACCTCCTGCATTCCGGTATACAGATCATCATTTTCAACAACGCGGTCACTCAGAAAGTCTTCAGCGATTAGCCCGATGGCGTCTGCCTTCACTCTAACCAGCGCATCCTTGCTCACCAAAATAACAGGTCGTCCATTTTCTTTCGTTTGCTCTTCAAGTGACAGGTTTTTGGCTACGGCAAGAATACGGTTATCATTAGTTTTTTCCACAAATATTTCTTGAAGCTGCTGAAACGAGCGATGATTCAGTTCAATCCGCAATATCCCGCCATTTTGAAGCGGGATTTTCTCATGAAGCTTTCCTGATTCCCTCATGCTGTCAATCAGCCTCGATACTTGTCTTGCGTTGTGGCCAATTTCGTCCATATAGCGTTTTTTTGAATCAACTTCCTCAAGGACCACCGCGGGGATAACAACTTCATTATCATCAAAGGAGAAAAGCGAAAACGGATCCTGCAGCAAGACATTCGTGTCTAACACATAAATTTTAGCCAAGTTGATGCCTCCCACCCTGTTGTTTCTTTATGGTGCATCTCTACCCTGTGACGGGTAGTAATGCTAAAATATATGTTTTTCCGAATAAAGATAGAAGAATCTTTGCACAATAATTGCTGAGGACCATTTGTTCAACACCGAAAAATTTAATAGCATTTTTATTTCTTATTTGGATAATTTGAAGCTTACAATATGATTTGCCGGAGGTGGCAGCATTGAGAAAAGTAATATTGGGAACCGTGCTGGCAGCAGCATTGGCTGGTTGCGGTGCACAGAATGAAGCTTCCAGAGACGAAGAGCAAAATGCAGTAAACGTTAGAAATACTACACTTGGGGAAGTTGATCAGGAAACTGGCCAGAGGGCCTCCACTCACCTGGAGGATCTGGCCAACAGCGTCCCGGATGTGGAAGACGCTACAGCTGTTGTAATCGGAAATTATGCAATTGTCGGAATTGATGTAAATGAAAATTTAGATCGGTCCGAGGTTGGATCCATTAAATATTCGGTTGCCGAGAGCCTTGAAGATGATCCATATGGGGCGAGGGCGGCGGTTGTCGCCGACCCGGACATAGTTGCCCGGTTAAGGGAAATTGCCGAGGATTTTCAAGCCGGGGAGCCTGTTGAAGGAATCGTTAATGAACTGGCAGATTTGACAGGCCGGATCATGCCGGAGTTTCCTGCCGATATTACTGACCCAAATCCGAACAATACAACAGAAGATCCAAAAAAGAAGCTGCAAGATTCCGAATCAAAGCAGCTTGAAAAAGAGCAGGACGACCAATCATACCATCAAAAGGACTGACTGATCGAGAAATGCAAAAGCTTAGCCGGACCAGTGCCGGCTAAGCTTTTCTCATTGCTTCCATCACCTGGTTGTCCAGGCGGGCTGCTGCATCCTTATCATACGTTTTTTCATATTGTGGTTCAACAACAATCTTAGAGCCATAAAACATAACATCTCTTACCTCTTTAATTTTCATTTCGATGAGCGCCAGCTTTAAAGGAACCCCTTCGATCCGTTCCTGGATGATAGCGGCTTCACCGCTAATCGAGTATGTAGATTCATTTGCAATAATATTAACCGCTACTCTATGGTTGTGTTTAATATTTTGAATGATTCGGGAGCGGTTATCCAATGCAAAATAAACGGTTTCATCATCTTTTGCGAAAATCCATGAAATCGCGTTAATGTTTGGCCCTCCTGTTTCAAAATCGATTGTAGCAAGCATCACAAATCGCTCTTGCTGCAGCTGATCAATTAATGGTTGAACTAACCTTGGTTCCACTTGATTTGCCATAGTGTTTGCCCCTCCTTAAGCTACCATCATATTACTACTATCCCTTGCGCACGGCAATATAAACGTTATTATCGCATTACTCTGAGCCTTAAAACAATGGTATACTGTAATAAAGTATGAAAATCAGGAAAATTAGTATGCCAGAGGTGCCAAAAATGAGAGTAAAATGCGTGATATGCGATACAATTGAGTCGATTGACGACGATGCCCCAATAGCGAAAAGATTAAGAAATAGGCCGATTCATACATATATGTGCCGGCCATGTGAAGAAAGAATCAGTGAAAAAACGCTTGCCCGCAAATCATCCGGCAATTTCCGCCTGTATCGACCCAGCACTGAAAAGGACGAATGGTGAATTTTCCCAACAGGATATACTCAAGTCCTAAAGCCGGACTTCACTTGGTGCATGGATTCAATGTGTACAATGCAAAACAGCCTGACCAATTATTGGACAGGCTGTTTTTATTAGGCTTTAGAACTGCCTTAGTTGTCAGGATAGTTGATAAATTTTTCCGGCTGTTCTTCAATTTGATTGATCATGACGTCGATCAGTTCGACAGGGAAAGAAGATTTCTTTTCTTGATTTTCATGGCTGTAGGTAAGCTCGTACATCGTTTTCCCTTTAGTTATGACAATTCCGCTTATCCCATGGTCTTTCGCCAATAACTCTTCAAAAAGCTCGGTTGTATCCCTTGCAGCAGTATCGTCAGGCCGCGCATCGCTGACTACCTTAATCGAAAGCCAATTATATAATGCATCCTGTAATGATCTCATTTGCCTCTCCCGTTAATCTCCATCGCATCCTGCTTTTTTTGCTGGTGTAAGCGGATTTTGTAAATAATCAGGATGATCGCTGCCACGACAAGCCCTTCTGCCACAGGCAGGAAAACGCCTAGAAACGTTAAAATCGTACAGCCGAGAACTAAAAAAATGTAAATGACGATCGATTTTGTTAATGGAAGCTTTTTAGCAAACCCCAACTTATATACGATTATCGCCAAAGCGATAATCGTGATATAAAGCATCCACATACCAACCTCTGGATTTTCTCCCACTTTATATAAGGCGGCGAAAAAAGAAAGTCGTCCAGTAACTTCCACTTCGAATCTCCCCTTCCCTAAAGGTTAATTCATTTCAGCGTGTTTTTTCTTTTTTGACATTCTTTCGCGTTCATTTTTATCTAGAATTTTCTTTCTCAACCGAATTGATTCAGGCGTAATCTCGCAATACTCATCGTCGTTCAAGTACTCGAGCGCTTCTTCAAGCGTCATGATCCGCGGCTTTTTCATTGTCGCTGTCTGGTCTTTGTTGGCCGAACGAATGTTGGTTGCCTGTTTTACTTTCGTGACATTGACGGTAATATCATTTTCCCGGGTATGTTCGCCGACAATCATTCCTTCGTAGATGTCTGTCCCGGCTTCAAGGAAGATGATTCCCCTGTCTTCTACTCCCTGAATACCATAAGTAGACGCTTTTCCTGTTTCCATTGAAACGAGAACACCCTGGCGGCGTCCGCCAACCTGGCCAGCCTGCATCGGCTTATAGCTGTCAAACGTGTGATTAATAATTCCGTATCCTCTTGTCAGTGTTAAAAATTCTGTCGTATAACCAATCAGTCCGCGGGCAGGAACCATGAATATCAGCCGCACTTGCCCTGTGCCATTGTTGATCATGTCAACCATTTCCCCTTTACGGGCACCAATTGATTCCATGACAGCACCAGTGTGCTCTTCAGGAACATCAATTTGAACTCGCTCAACCGGTTCACAGCGGACTCCGTCCACTTCCCTGACGATGACTTCAGGCTTTGATACTTGAAGCTCATAGCCTTCCCGGCGCATGTTTTCAATTAAAATGGATAAATGAAGCTCCCCGCGTCCCGAAACAACCCATGCGTCAGGAGAATCCGTGTTATCAACACGAAGGCTGACATCTGTCTGCAGTTGGGCACGCAAACGCTCTTCGATTTTTCGGGCAGTCACATATTTGCCTTCTCTGCCGGCAAACGGGCTGTTGTTTACGACGAAAGTCATCTGTAAAGTAGGCTCATCAATGCGCAATACCGGAAGGGCTTCCTGATGCTCAACTGGACAGACGGTTTCACCGACATTGATATCTTCCATCCCGGAAACAGCAACAAGGTCCCCGGCAAACGCCTCTTGGATTTCCTGGCGTTTCAACCCAAAGAAACCAAACATTTTTGTTACCCTGAATTGCTTTACAGAACCATCAAGCTTCATCAAGGCTACCTGCTGCCCCACTTTCATCGTTCCGCGGAAGACACGGCCAATTCCGATACGTCCTACATAATCATTGTAATCTAATAGCGCGACCTGGAATTGAAGTGGCTCTTCACGGTTATCGACTGGTGCTGGAATATGCTCAACAATTGCGTCATAGAGAACCTGCATGTTCTCATCCTGTTTCTCAGGATCAAGGCTTGCAGTACCATTGATTGCAGAAGCGTATACGACAGGGAACTCAAGCTGTTCTTCGTTTGCATCAAGCTCGATGAAAAGGTCGAGCACCTCATCAATCACTTCTGCAGGTCTTGCTGCATCACGGTCGATTTTGTTAACAACGACGATCGGACGTAAATTTTGTTCTAAAGCTTTCTTTAATACGAAACGAGTCTGAGGCATACAGCCTTCATAGGCGTCAACTACAAGCAGAACACCGTCAACCATTTTCATGATCCGTTCTACTTCACCGCCAAAGTCTGCATGGCCTGGTGTATCTAAAATATTGATTTTTGTATCCTTATATTGGATTGCTGTATTTTTCGCCAGGATTGTAATACCCCGTTCTCTTTCGAGGTCATTGGAATCCATTGCACGTTCTTCAACATGTTCATTTGTCCGGAATGTGCCGGATTGTTTTAAAAGTTGATCAACCAAAGTTGTTTTTCCGTGGTCAACGTGGGCGATAATGGCGATGTTGCGAATATCTTCTCTTATTTTCAAAGTTGTTCACTCCTATTTATTATCCTTGTGTGATCTATAATTGATGTTTTTTGTCATAACTAAAATATTATACCATAAACAAGTATAGAAACCCATCAGCTTTTTTTGTACAATAGTAAAAAAGCGTATAGAAACATTTATTTCACCATTAGTTTCTCCCACTAGGAGGGTTCCAATTGAAAAAAATTAAGTGGATTTTTGTCGTATTTGCAGTTTTCACAGCCACGTGCATGATGGGGATTGGTGTAGCTGTTGCTGAAAGCAGCCCTGCTGGAATCTTTGCTTGCATTGTCGCCCTGATTACGGTGATGGGCTTTGGATTTAAAACAAAGCGAAAAATGCGGGAAAAAGGAGAACTGTAGCAAAAACTGTTTCCTGCTTTTCAACAGAAAAAGATCGGCGCGTACCGATCTTTTTCGTTCTGTATGAAATATGTTGAACAGGTCTACAAATTTTCAGGCTGCAAGTAATTCGTCAATATTTGCTCGTGCAGCCCTGGTTTCGATACAAAAACAGGGCCAGCAGTAAGGAAGTCCAATTCTTCCCCTGTCAGTGTGGTCACCAAACCACCGAGTTCCTTTATAATAACTGCTCCTCCCGCAATATCCCATGGAGCCAGTCGCAAAGAAATGTAGGCGTCTATTCTTCCGGTTGCTACGTAAGCCATTTCGAGCGCTGCTGACCCATATGACCTCGTTCCTCTTATATCCTTGACCAGATTTGAAAGCAGCTTGTAATCAAATCGTTTGTTTTCCACCACCCATGATGGACTTATTCCGACGATCGCATTGCTGACAGGCACTTTTTCCAAATCGGGTATCTTTTTATCATTTAAATAAGCACCCTTGCCTTTTACGGCATGATAAAGTTCATTATGGACTACGTCATAAATTAACCCAATCACTCCCACTCCGTTTTCATATATTCCGATTGATATTGCAAAATTCCGCTGCTGATGAATAAAATTCATCGTTCCATCAATAGGATCAATAATCCAGACAACTCCAGCGTGCTTGTTCAGCTTGTCACCGTAACCTTCTTCCCCTAGTATTTTATGCTCCGGATATGTAGCGTTTATTTTTCCAATAAAAAATTGCTCTGTTTCTTTATCAATATTTGTAACAAGGTCATTTGGGTTTGATTTTGTTTGGATATCGAGCGTTTTCGGAAAAGAAGCACGGATTCTTTCTGCAGCTTCGTTTATCCATGTCTTCGCATTGTTATCGACTTCATGCCAGTTTGTCATCGTCTTCCTCCAATGGATTTTCTTATCTTGTTGATCTCCTTAGTGTATCAATAGCTTATCGCTTATCAGAATTCCATTCAAGCTTTAGCCTTCCCAATAAGGCCGGACTTGAACGACAAAAACAATAAACGAACCCCAAATTAACCAGGAGTTCGTTATCAGTAATTCGCTATATTCGGCTTCGTTATTTTCATCCGTCCAACAAATCCCCTTATAAGTTTGCAAAATTTATAAAGCTTTTAGCCTTAGCAGCTCCTGCCTAATGCGCTCAAGTTTCTTTTTGCATTCTGTCTTTTTTGTTTCGTTTTTTTCACGGATCGCATCATAAAGGGTTGCCAGTTCATAATCCATCTCCATCTTCAACACAGCTGTTCTTTCCTTTTCTACCCCTTTTTTACGAGTTGAATTAATTAGTTGTTTCACTGTACTACACCCCTTCCAAGTTATAAAATTGGCCATTCTGATTAGTAGTAATCTATTGTATGAATCAACTGTCGAAGTTGCAACAAATATGTGCTTAAATTATATTTTGTTACAGCTTAGGCTCAAACATTTACTGTTTTTTCACGGTTATGCTACAATATTTGACAAAGATCAAGGAGGTTTATCTCATGTCATTTACCGGCTTTTCGACAGAAGATTTTGCTGTGTTTACGATAAATGGGCTTGATGAGCGAATGGAAAAATTAAAGCAGCACGTCCGTCCAAAATTGGAGGATTTAGGCTCGCATTTTGCTCCGACCCTCTCTTCTTTGACAGGCGATGAAATGTTTGCTCATGTTGCCAAACACGCCCGCCGTACAAAGAATCCGCCCGCTGATACATGGGTAGCTTTTGCTGCTAATCCAAGAGGATATAAAATGCTTCCCCATTTTCAAATCGGCTTGTGGGAAACCCATTTATTCATCTGGTTTGCGTTAATTTATGAGGCTCCCGACAAAGAAGCCTACGGCGAAAAGCTTTCCGGAAATATTGATGTTATTTCAAAGAGCATCCCCGGAGATTTCGTCTGGTCCACTGATCATACAAAGCCTGATGCAATTCGTCATAAAGACTTATCAAAAGATGAGTTATTTTCCATGTTTGAACGTTTGCAAACGGTAAAGAAAGCCGAAATTCTGTGCGGACTGCATATTCCCAGGGACGAGACAATCGCCCTTGAACCTTCAGAACTGATAAATAAAATTGATACTGTGTTTAGAAAATTATTACCCTTATATAAAATGGCGTAAACCTAATCACGCCTTTCCGGCAATAACAGAAAAAGCATCGGCATACAAGTGCCGATGCTTTTTCCTCTAACCCATTTTAATTCTTTCGCCGGATGACCTTTCTTTTACAAGTTTTATTGTTCTGTATGAAGAGTAACCGCTCATCTCTTCGAACTCGCCGCACAGCTTTTTTTCCTCTGCTTTACTTGGGACAATTTCCTTAAAACGGCGATATGCATTCAAAAGTTCATCACGGTCAACTCCTTTTTCGTATGCGAGTTCGACCTTCTCAAAAAATTTAATGACATCGACGATTTCTTCTGTTGACCAATTATAGTCGATCGGATATTGATATTCCATTCATGTTCACCTGCTTTTGTTTTCTTAAACATAATACATTTAGTGTAAATCTGGCCAATCCTTGTAGTTAATTTCCCCACTTGGCGCGGATTTCCTCCCCTTCTCTGATCATTCGTTCCAAAAGCTCACTTACGGTTGGAATATCGTTGATAAGTCCCATCACTTGACCGGCCCAGGCGAATCCCTCATCATCCCGGCCATCGTGGATATAGCGCATATTTGCCGTACCGCTTATAAAATCTTTTAACACTTCGTAGCCGGCACCTTCTCTTTCAAGCTCAACAATTCTGTTTGTCCATTCATTGGCAATCGCTCTGCCTGGCGCTCCCAGCGATCGTTTGATAACAACCGTATCATTTTCGGTCGCTTCGACAAGTTTCTTTTTGTATAGTTCGGAAGCATGAACACATTCCTTTGTTGCAATAAATCTAGTTCCCATTTCGATTCCTTCTGCACCAAGACTCAAAGCTGCCATTAATCCGCGGCCATCGCCGATCCCTCCTGACGCGATAACCGGAATCGATACCCGGTCAACGACCTGCGGGATCAGAACCATTGTTCCAATATCATGTCTGCCGAGATGTCCACCGCCTTCCTGACCGACAACCATCACTGCATCCGCACCAAGTTCTTCAGCTTTTTCTGCCTGCCTTCTTGCAGCGACGAGGACAAGCTTTTTTGTCGTGGTTCCTTGCAGCTGTTCAAAAATAGGCGCAGGATTGCCTCCCGTCATGCTGATCACCGGTACTTGTTCTTCCATAGCTGCCTCGACCATATGAGCAAAAGGCCTCCCGTGTTGACCGATCGCAAAATTAACGCCAAATGGCTTATTTGTCAACTTTTTTAGTTTTTTTATTTCCACTTTTAACGCTTCAGGGCTTTCCAAAGACATAGCTGTAATTTGCCCCAATCCTCCTGCGTTTGAAACCGCTGCAGCCAGCTCTGAATAAGCCAAATGGGCAAGCCCGCCCTGTATAATTGGATATTCGATTTCTAATAGATCTGTTACCCGCGTTTTCCAGTTCATTCCTTTACCTCCAATCACTTTTTACACCGTTTATTTATTTTAACAAATTAATATCCTCTCTTCTCGAAAAACTAATACAAAGCGGATTTTTACACTTTTCATGCAGGTAGCCTTAACGCTCTCCTTTGTTGGGTTGGCTCATCGTTTTCGCTATGCAAATCAGTATTTTTAGTGCTATAATTCATGTGTTTTATGACTGTGATTCTGTATAATTAAAGAGGTGTAGTTGAAAATTGTCACAAAAAGAAACTCCGCTTTTTAGCGGTTTATTGGAACATGCGAAAAAGAACCCTGTCCAATTCCATATTCCAGGACATAAAAAAGGGGCCGGAATTGATCCCGAATTTAGAGATTTTATTGGCGAAAACGCATTATCTATTGACTTGATTAATATCGGTCCACTCGATGATCTTCATCAACCAAAAGGAATTATTAAGGAAGCGCAGGATCTTGCGGCTCAGGCCTTTGGTGCAGACCATACATTTTTTTCCGTCCAGGGAACGAGCGGGGCAATTATGACGATGGTCATGGCCGTGTGCGGACCTGGAGATAAAATTATCGTTCCGAGAAACGTCCATAAATCAGTGATGTCAGCGATTGTTTTTTCAGGTGCAATCCCGATTTTCATCCATCCTGAAATTGATGAAAACCTTGGAATCTCGCATGGAATCACGACTGAATCAGTCTCGAAGGCGCTTCAGCAACACCCTGATTCAAAAGGCGTGTTAGTGATTAATCCAACATATTTTGGGATCTCCGCTGATTTAAAGAAAATCGTTGAAATTGCTCATGAATACAATGTACCGGTCCTTGTCGATGAAGCTCATGGGGTGCACATCCATTTTCACGATGAACTGCCACTGTCGGCTATGCAGGCAGGAGCAGATATGGCGGCGACGAGTGTTCATAAACTCGGGGGATCAATGACCCAGAGTTCAATCCTCAATATAAGGGAAGGGCTCGTTTCTCCAAAGCGGGTGCAAAGTATTTTAAGTATGTTGACGACTACGTCTACGTCTTATCTATTGCTCGCCTCTCTTGACGTTGCCCGGAAAAGGCTCGCTACAGAGGGTAAAGAGCTCATCGACAAAACGATCAAGCTCGCTCAATCGATCAGAGAGAGAATAAACGAAATAGATTGCTTACATTGTGTCGGAGAAGAAATTCTCGGTACGAAAGCGGCTTATGATTATGATCCGACGAAACTGATCATCTCTGTAAAAGAGCTTGGCTTAACCGGTTATGATGTGGAAATATGGCTTCGCGAAAATTACAATATCGAAGTGGAAATGTCCGATTTGTATAACATTCTCTGCCTTATTACTCCTGGGGATACGGAGAAAGAAGCAGAAATATTGGTGCGGGCTTTGCATCAATTATCCGAGCAATTTACGCACGGGGCAGAAAGAATTGAAGCACAAGTTCTGCTTCCTGATATTCCGTTGCTTGCCTTAACGCCTCGCGATGCTTTTTATGCAGACACTGAAGTCGTTCCCGTCGAAATGGCTGAGGGACGGATTATTGCCGAGTTTGCAATGGTTTATCCGCCGGGAATACCAATTTTTATTCCTGGTGAAATCATCACAAAGGAAAACCTGCGCTACATTGAAAAAAACGTCGAAGCAGGCTTGCCTGTCCAGGGACCGGAGGATTATGAACTAAAATCTTTCCGCGTCATTAAAGAACATAAAGCGATTCGCTAATCTAATTTTACGAATTTAACGAAATTGCGAAATGGCGGCTAGTTGAAAGATTCAAGTTCTTTCATGGCCGCCATTTTGATATGTACGAATTGCTCTACTTTGGTAATTTTGGACCATTCCCGCAAAAAAGAAGCACGCAATGTCTGCATGCTCCGTATCGATTATATTTTTATTCCTCGTCCAGATGCTCTCCGTCACAGCAGTGTCCCTTTGAATACAGAACAGTTACTTTTTCATCTTCAAAATGTTCAATAGTGGAGTTACAAGTTTGACAAACAATTGTACCCATTTACTCATCTCCTTTCAAATATTTTGAAAACGCTTTATAACCTTTGAAAATATAATAATATAACACAATTAAAATTTCAAGCCTAATTGTATGTCACATTTTATTTATTTTTTTAATTATGAAATAAATCTGATTGTCATTTTTTATAATCCCGCGAATAAGTATGACACATTGTTTAGAATAATGAATTCGGGGGAGATCATCGCTAAATAGTTCCATACAAAAAAAGGCCTTAAAAAGGCCATCGACATGTTGTTATTCATATTGTGTTTCTAAAGAGGCACCGGGAAGGGCGTCCAGGAAAAATTCGGCTAAATCTTCCGCTTCCTTTTTATCCTTGATTCGAAAGGAATGCTGCAAATGTTCTGTATCTTCAAGATCTCTCGGGTCAAGGAGGGTTGACCTTCCTGTCTGCATGCAAACAACAAGCGGTTTTCCGAAAAACATATTCGTATACACGATCCCGAAATCATAGCGCGTTTCATCTGTTGTAAAACCAATAAAACGTACCTTCACCTTCTCGTGCTCATCATAAAGCTTTTCGAAAAGTTCCATATTAATCCTCCTCCTTTTATTTTTTGAATATTATTATAATTCAAAAAATATTTTTATTCAAGGTTTTTGTTGAATAACTTTCATAAAGTATTTCTTTAATTGAAAAACGAACAGTTATTTAGATTCATACAGTTATTCGTTTAGCAATCCTCCCGGTTTATTAACGACATTACATTCGTTTTTCGGTTTAGTTTAATACATTGTGAAATTTACTCGAGTTTACTACTTTTATTATATTCTGTTATTTGATTGTTATCAGTGCTAAAATTGAATAAAAAAGGACAATTGGGGGGATCAACCATGGCGGGTCACGCATATATAAAACTCGTTCCTTTAGCAGATAAAGAAAACGTTACCACCGAAGAAATAAAAGAGCTATTCGAATATTATAAAAGCATCACCGCTAAAACCGGAGACCAGCTTGACTGGAATTATCATGATTCAGCCTTTCCGTATGAAATCAAAGAAAAGCCTGATGCTGAAGGAAAATGGTTTTATCTTTATTCTAATCACGATCGCTACCATTCGATTTTACTTGGAGTTGATAAGGAAACAGTTGTTGAGAATGATAATGAACGGGAACAATCGTACATACAAGTCTCGTTATCCGAAGCCTCCACCTTTGGTGATAAAGGCAAAGCCAATGAATTTTGCAAATTCCTTGCCAAAAAACTGAAGGCCGAGTTGCATTTGTTCAACGGCCGAATCATGTACTATTATCCGAGAAAATAGAAAAGCTTTCAGGAGCAAAACAACCCCATTGGCTTCACCGAGGATGTTGTGCTCCTGTTTATTTTTGTTCTACTGAGTTTCTATTGTTGCTGGGTCAATGATACTGTAGCCTTTTTGTTGCAGCCCTGTTACGATGTTCTCGAGCGCTTCATTTGTCCACTGGCGGTCATGCATCAGCAAATTAGCACCATCGGCTAAAAGAGGTGTATTGACCATGACGTCAGCCAGGCTGTCGGCTGTTCTATAATCTGCTTCCCAATCAAAACCGTATGACCAATTCATAAGCACCATATTTTGTTCATCGACGATTTTTTTGCTGTAATCTGTATTTCCCCCGAAAGGTGCCCGAAAGAACTTGGGTCGTTCTCCGATCACGCCTTCTATTTTATTGTTTAATGAAACAATTTCCTCATACTGCTCCTGTTCGGAAAGCTCATTTAACTTTCGATGCGTGTTTGTATGGTTTCCGATCTGAAATCCGAGGCGATGTATTTCTCTCAATTGCTCTTCCTTTTCTGGTGTGTTTAGAAAATGTCCATTCACAAAGAAAATTGCTTTTACATTCAGTCGAGCTAATTTTCGTGCCATTTCCAGCGCATATTGATCAGGAGCATCATCGATGGTCATCAAGACGGCCGGCTGCGTGGGATTACCTGTTGTTTCAAGTGACCAATTGCTTTCATTTACCTTATAGTGCGGGACGTTTTCAGGAACCGAATTTTGATCGACCTCAACATTTGTTGCAACCGCCGGTTGCGGTTCATTATTTTGTATCAGTTTTTCTGTTGGCGATAAAGCTGTTTCTACGGGTTTATCAGTGCTTGTCTGCTCGTCGTTTGTTTGGCAGGCAGTCGTGGCAAAAATAATGAAAAGTAAAATTGCGGCCAGTTTATTCATGCCTGTCCCCTCTCTATCCCATCTCGTTTCCGTGATTCTTCCCGATTTTAAGGTGGGAAAATGCCCCCCGCCTTACTCTTGATATGCTAAACCTGTTGATTTCCCTAAATAAGTTGTTCCACTTTTTAATAGTTTGAAAACCTTTTTCGAAATTAAGTTTTCGTCTTAGTTTTTCTTATACAATAAGAATCATTGTTAACTGGAAGGATCCGTAAATGACCAGACTCAGGAAAGTAACCAGGAGGGTTTTTTTCGCAGATTTCATAAAAAAATTCCCAACAATGATCGCCAAATAGAAGAAAATGAAAAACATTAAAATATTGTATTCAGGATGGTCATGCTTTGACAACCATTCCAACAGCGTATATCCGCTCCACAAGATGAGCTGGAGCAAAATAACAGAATATACCTTCAATAAAAATCCCACTCCCTTCACTGATGTCCTAAAATGTCGCTGATATAAAATCCGGCAACCACTGCTATATTTTAAAGCCGTAGTCAAATCACGATTTTCCTGCCATTGCTGGATTATTAACGATATTATCTCCAGCTATTTGTAATATATGATGGTTGGGCAGCACTTATTTTTCAATTCTGTAACATTTAGGTGACAAGCAGAAAAACGGTATTTGCCTATGATAAAATACGGATTAATATGATGGACACGTTGGCAAGTCATGCGGATTATTTTATAAAGTGAGGCAAAAAGATGAAAGGGCTGGGATTCTGTTTATCTGTTTTTTTGTTGGTGTTGACTGCCTCTTGTACAAAAAGCGGGCCAAGTGATTCACTGTCATTAGGCGAGGGCGTCAAACAGATTGTCTTTTTTTCGAATGATACCGACTACACAGAAGAAGCTTCCTATTATGATGCACTGCTTGAGCTAAAGAAAGAGTTTCCCGTTGAAGTGGATAATATGATGGTTTTTTCTGAAGATAGTGCGAAGAGCTATTATCATGCCTTTCACATAGAACAATCGCCAGCGATTGTGATCGTTTATAATGACAAAGTCGTTGCCCAAGTAAAAGGTGATGTTTCAAAGGAGCAGATTATCCAGCCGCTTGAACAGGTGCTTTCCCAATAATAGTAAAGCCCTTTTCCTGGCGGAAAAGGGCTTTGTTTTTTTATTGTTATTTTAGAATGTGGATCGGGTTTCCTAAGGCGACTTCCGCTGCTTCCATGGTGATTTCACCAAGGGTTGGGTGAGCATGAATCGTCATCGCCAGATCCTCTGCTGTCATTCCAGACTCGATTGCAAGACCAAGCTCTGCAATCATGTCTGATGCGTTGGCACCGGCAATTTGCGCACCGATGACAAGGCCATCTTCTTTACGTGTAACGAGCTTCAAAAATCCGTCTGTAGCGGCTAGAGCCAATGCGCGGCCGTTTGCAGCAAATGGGAACTTAGCGGCAATTACTTCAATTCCTTCTTCTTTTGCCTGCTGCTCCGTATATCCAACAGACGCTAGTTCAGGATCAGAGAATACAACCGCAGGAATTGCAAGGTAATCAATTTCAGAGTTGTGACCGGCGACCGCTTCAGCAGCAATTTTTCCTTCGTAAGAAGCTTTATGCGCTAGCGGTGGTCCTTCCACAACGTCTCCAATTGCAAAAATATTGCTTACGTTTGTACGGCATTGCTTATCAGTTTTAATAATGCCACGGTCAGTAAGCTGTACTCCTGCTTGTTCAAGACCAAGCTCATCCGTGTTTGGACGGCGACCAACCATTACAAATACGTAGTCTGCTTCGACTTGCTTTTCTTCGCCTTTTACTTCATAAGTAACAACGACACCGTCTTCTGTTTCTTGGACACCTTTAGCCATCGCTTTTGTGAAGATCTCAGCGCCTTTTTTCTTGAGATTGCGTTTTACAATAGAGGACATTTGCTTTTCAAAGCCGCCTAAAATTTCATCCGCACCTTCAAGAATTGTTACCTGTGTGCCAAAGTTCGCATACGCACCACCGAGCTCAGTACCAATATATCCGCCGCCAATCACGACAATTTTGTTTGGTATTTCTTCAAGAGCAAGAGCTCCGGTTGAATCAAGAACACGCTTTGAAAATTTAAAGGCAGGAATTTCGATTGGACGAGATCCTGTGGCAATAATGGCATTTTTAAACGTATACGTTTGTGCTGAATTTTCATCCATTACTCGAAGGGTGTTGGCATCAACAAAATACGCTTCACCGCGAACGATGTCGACTTTGTTGCCTTTTAGCAAGCCTTCAACACCGCCGGTAAGTTTTTTAACAACCCCGGCTTTCCATTGCTGGACTTTTGAAAAATCAACCTTGACGTTTTCAGCCGTGATTCCGATTGAATCAGAATGCTTTGCTGTTTCATAGCGATGTCCAGCCGCAATTAAGGCTTTTGACGGAATACAGCCAACATTTAAGCAAACTCCGCCCAGGGTTCCTTTTTCAACAATCGTTACCTTTTGTCCGAGCTGTGCAGCGCGAATCGCTGCAACATAGCCTCCCGGACCTGCACCAATGACTATAGTATCAGTCTCAATAGGAAAATCTCCAACTACCATTTATTACGCCTCCATTAACAAAAGTTCTGGATCGTTCAACAAACGCTTAATATGGTTAAGAGCATGCTGAGCAGTTGCACCGTCAATCATTCGATGGTCAAAGCTTAAAGATAATGCCAATACCGGAGCTGCGACAATTTCACCGTCTTTTACAACAGGTTTCTCAGCAATGCGGCCAACACCGAGGATCGCAACCTCTGGATGGTTAATAACCGGGGTAAACCATTGCCCACCCGCAGATCCAATGTTTGAAATTGTGCAAGATGCACCTTTCATTTCATTAGGGGCTAATTTACCGTCCCGTGCTTTTCCAGCAAGCTCATTAATGTCGTTCGAAATTGTAAATACAGACTTGCGGTCAGCATCTTTCACGACTGGAACAAGCAAACCTTTCTCAGTGTCAGCTGCAATTCCGATATTATAGTAATGCTTGTGAATAATTTCGTTTGTGTCATCATCCAGTGAAGTATTGAGAGCCGGGTACTCACGCAATGCACTTGTAAGTGCTTTTACCACATATGGAAGGAAAGTAAGCTTAATTCCCTTATCCGCAGCAACTTGTTTAAATTTCTTGCGGTGCGCCACCAATTTCGTTACATCCACTTCATCCATTAACGTTACGTGCGGAGCAGTATGCTTGGAGTGTACCATAGCTTTTGCAATGGCCCTGCGAATCCCGCTCATTTTTTCGCGTGTTTCTGGATATTGTCCTTGTGGAACAACTGCTGCTGCTTTTTGCTCTGCTTCTGGTGCTGCTGCTTCTGCCTGTTGCGGTGCTGCTGGGGTTTCAGCTCTTGCCTGTCCACCATTTTGGAAGGAAGTGATGTCTTCCTTTAGTACTCGGCCATTTTTCCCAGATCCGGACACCTGGCGGATATCGACACCGTTGTCACGTGCAAACTTACGCACCGATGGCATCGCAACCACACGGCGGTTCGGGTCAACTTCTGTTTCCGCTTGTACCTGGGCTCCGGCTCCGGTAGCTCCCGCCTGTGCTTCTTGTGGCGCCGCTTCTTTTTTAATATCCTGACCTGCCTCTAAAGTTGATTGTACCTGGGCTTCTGTTTTTTCTTCAGCTTTAGGTGCCTCCTCGTCATGGTCGCCTTTAAACTTAAGGTCTTCGTATCCAGGTGCATCAAAGGTAACAAGCACCTGACCAACAGTAGCTACTGTTCCCTCATCCACTAAAATTTCTTCAACCGTACCAGTTACCGGGGAAGGAATTTCCACGACCGCTTTATCGTTCTGCACTTCACACAGTATGTCGTCTTCTTGTACTTTATCGCCGGCTTTGACGAACCATTTGACGATTTCACCTTCATGAATACCTTCACCAATGTCAGGTAATCTAAATTGGAATGCCACTGGAATCTACCTCCTATTATTACGTTCCACACAGTTTAGTAAATCATGTGACGAAGAAAAATAGGCTCGCCTACTTTCCCCCGGATCTACATTTGATTAGAGTGAATTTCATAAAGCAATCTTTAATTAACACGAACAGTTATTTAAAATGATAATACTTTGTTAGCCGTGTCAATGATATCTTTATAATTTGGCAGCCATACTGCTTCTGCCTGTGAAAAAGCAAAAACGGTATCTGGTGCAGTTACGCGCAATACAGGTGCCTCAAGGTTTAGAATCGCACGGTCATTGATTTCAGCTACAATGTTTGCACCAACACCCGCTTGCCTTTGTGCTTCTTGGACGACAATTGCTCGGCCTGTTTTCTCAACGGAAGCAACAATCGCTTCGATATCAATAGGAGCAACTGTCCGCAAGTCGATTACTTCAACAGAATGGCCTTCTTTTGCCAACTCTTCTGCAGCCTTTAATGATTCTTGAACCATTGCTCCATAAGTAACAATCGTCAAATCTGTTCCTTCCCGTTTCACATCCGCTTTTCCTAACGGAATCGTGTACTCTTCTTCAGGAACTTCCTGACGGAAAGAACGATAAAGCTTCATGTGTTCCAAAAAGATGACCGGGTCGTTGTCGCGAATAGCGGAAATCAATAAACCTTTTGCATCATATGGAGTTGACGGAATTACGACCTTCAAGCCAGGCTGCTGCACCATTAAGCCTTCAAGGCTGTCTGCATGAAGTTCAGGTGTATGGACACCGCCACCGAATGGTGAACGGATCGTAACCGGTGAATGATAACGGCCGCCGGAACGGTAGCGCATCCTTGCCATTTGGCCGGAAATGGAATCCATTACTTCAAAAACGAAACCGAAAAACTGAATTTCCATAACGGGACGGAAGCCTTGTAAACCTAGTCCAATCGCTAAACCGCCGATTCCGGATTCTGCAAGCGGAGTATCAAATACGCGGTCTTCGCCGAATTCTTTCTGAAGGCCTTCGGTCGCCCGGAACACACCGCCGTTTACACCGACATCTTCACCGAATACTAACACATCCGGATCATTGCGCAATTCAGTGCGCAGTGCATCGGTGATTGCTTGAATCATTGTCATTTGCGCCATGGCTTATTTCGACTCCTTTTCTTTATAAATGTCATATTGTTCTTTTAAATTATTTGGCAATTCTTCATACATATTCGAAATTAAGTCTGTAACGGTTTGTTTAGGGGTATCATCCGCTTTTTTAATCGCTTCTTTGATATCCTCTTTCGCATTTTCAATTACTTCATTTTCCATTTCTTCGTTCCAGATTCCTTTTTTGTCGAGGAATTTACGGAACCGGACAAGCGGATCTTTTCTTTCCCACTCGTTATCAAGATCGGTTGTACGGTAACGAGTCGGATCATCACCCGCCATCGTATGCGGACCATAACGGTAAGTTAATGTTTCAACTAATGTCGGCCCTTCTCCGTTAATCGCACGCTCGCGAGCTTCACGAACGGCAACATAAACTGCCAACGGATCCATCCCGTCTACTTGTATACCCGGAATTCCCGCTGCAACTGCTTTTTGCGCGATAGTTTTCGCTGCTGATTGTTTTTCAACAGGAGTAGAAATAGCAAATCGGTTATTTTGAACAACGAAAATAGCCGGAGCTTTAAATGCACCTGCAAAGTTCATTCCTTCATAGAAATCTCCCTGGGAAGCACCACCGTCTCCTGTATACGTAATCGCAACAGACTTTTGTTTGCGCTTTTTCATTCCGAGTGCAACACCGGCAGCCTGAACGATCTGGGCACCGATAATGATCTGCGGAGATATGACATTAACTCCTTCAGGGATTTGGTTGCCTTTAAAATGGCCGCGTGAAAACAAGAATGCCTGATAAAGCGGAAGTCCATGCCAAATCATTTGCGGCACATCACGATATCCCGGCAAAATAAAGTCTTCTTTCTCAAGTGCGAATTGAGAAGCCAACTGAGAAGCTTCCTGACCCGCTGTAGGTGCATAGAACCCAAGGCGGCCCTGGCGATTCAAGGAAATCGAACGCTGGTCAAGAATCCGCGTATATACCATCCTGCGCATTAATTCTTGTAGCTGCTCATCGCTTAATTGTGGCATTGCCGCCTCATTTACGACTTCCCCATCTTCATTTAAAATTTGAAGCATCGAAAATTGCTCTTCTGTTTTCTCAAGTTGCTTTTCAGCTTCGAATAGCGCTTTATTCGTTTTAGAAGCCATTTGAGTCACCTCTTCCTTTCATTAAAAAAATCATAATATTAAGGGCAAATTTTACTACTATAGCATACCCAATGTCACTAACATTAGGTGCTGCGCTTGCTCTCTTGAAGATAAAGGGCTTTCAAAAACCAACAGTGAACAGCCAGGTAAAGCGGTAAATCTGGAAAGTTATAAAAAGACCTCTACATAGTTTTCCACAAACTCCGGTTATAAAACACTATCTGTTCTTTTCGTGCCCAACTTATTCTGTATCAATTCACTTTACATTTATATTGATACAATAATCTTCATATGGTTTTTAGTTTACACTATGTAAAACTACCGAGTCAATTACTTTGATTTAAGTTTTATACCTTAAACATCGTATTAAAGTTCTTCTCTATTTTATTAACTGTATCACTTAAATAAAATCATCTGTACTATAAAAATGGATTTTTTAAATTTGTGTTATAATAAAGAAGGAATCCATTTAATTAGAGAATCATTATAAACACAAACAGGGAGATTGACCCACGTCAATCTCCCTGTTTTTCTATTCCTCGATTCCGAGTCCGGCTGTCTCATAAAATTTCCGCTTCGAATCATTATAATCTTCTGTGTACGTATTAAATCGTTCATTTGTTTCCAATACTTGTTTGTAAGTAGCATTGATTTTATTGATTTGTTCCTCAAGCTTCTCAATTGTCAGGTCTTCCTGTTTGAACATTTCATACAATTCTCTGTCGTATCCGAGTCCGTTTGAGTAGTTCTCGGCCAAAACCCGGTGGGCATCATACCTTTTTTGCATAGTGCCGTATAGATCGTCCGCCTGTTTTTTCAATTCTTTATCGTCAATGTCATCGATAATGCGTTCAAGCTTTTGAAACTCTTTTTCAGAAGCATTGATGCTTTTAACCTCAGCTTCCATATGTTTTTTTCTTTTATCCACAATCGTTAATGCCTGGTCTGACAGATTAACAATTTGATCGTATTCTTTCATTCCAAGCTCGATCATTTTTCCGTACAGTTCTTTTTCTTCTTTCTCGAGCTTCAATAACGGTTCTTGTTGTTTTTCAAAGCTATCCTCAAGCGCAACAACCTTCTCCATGATTTCATACATTTTCTCTGGTGCCGATTGCTGTCCCAGACAGCCAGCGAGCAGCACAGCCGCGATCAAGTAAATAGCCGCAAGCCAGACAGTTTTTCTATTAAACATTTGACTCCCCCCAACCTATTTATTACTATATCGATTGACCAGTTTTTTTACAATAGCCGGCAGTCTAATCGACATATTAAAGATATTCACCTATAATGAAAATCAATCCAAGACTCGGTAGAAAGAGTCCGTTTTTTATTAGTGAGCAGTTAATTAGTTGAAGAATTAATAATGCTTAATCATAAAATAATTTTACTGAGTAAATTTCACAATGTATTAAGAGCTGACCGAAAAACGAATTAAATTGTTTTAATAAACCAGGAGGATTCAGTATGTCTTAATTTTAAATAATTGTTCGTTTTTCAATTAAAGAAATGCTTGATGAAATTTATTCACTAAAAGTAAATTTAGGGTCATGGGAGTGAAATAACATGATAACAATGGATGACATCATTCGGGACGGCCATCCGGGACTGCGCCAAGTAGCTGAGGAAGTTCAGATGCCACCATCCGAAGAGGATATAAATATATTGAACAGCCTGATGGAATATGTGAAAAACAGCCAGGATCCTGAAATTTCCGCCCGCTATAATTTACGTCCGGGAATCGGCCTTGCAGCTCCGCAGATTAATGTAATGAAAAGAATGATTGCAGTGAACGTCACCGATGAAAAAGGTGAATTGTACAGCTACGCTTTATTCAATCCGAAAATTGTCAGCCACTCGGTTGAGAAGTCATACTTAACTGCCGGTGAAGGATGCCTGTCAGTGGATGAACCGATTCCCGGCTATGTACCAAGATATGCAAGAGTTACAGTAAAAGGCTATGATATCGACGGTACAGCGGTCAAGTTACGATTAAAAGGATTGGTAGCAATCGTCTTCCAGCACGAAATCGATCATTTAAACGGGATCATGTTTTATGACCATATCGATAAAAAAGACCCGTATAAAATCATCGAAAATGCAATCCCGATTGAAAGATAATCTAGCCGGGGTTAAAAACTAAAGGGACTGGCAAAGAGGCGTTATCTTTTCCAGTCCCTTACTTTTCAGTTTTTTTATCTCGGCAGCGCCATGCTAATTACGACCGGTTCAGCGATTAGATAAGCTGTAAATGCTTCAAGCCGTGCTGAATTCCGTCTTCTGCGACGTCCTTTGTAATATAATCGGCATATTGTTTTAATGCTGGTTCGGCATTGCCCATTGCAACGCCAGTGCCTACTGTTTGTATCATCTCAATATCGTTCAGCCCGTCTCCAAATGCAAACACGTTTTCAATCTGAAAACCGAGGCGCTCAATCATTTTTTTAATTCCTTCAGCTTTAGAACCTCCTGCCGGTAAAACATCCATTGAAAACGGATGCCAGCGGATAAACCTGAGCTCGGGAAATTGCTCCAGGTATGAGGCTTCGTCCTCTTCCTCAATGAAAAGAAGTGACTGGTAAATTTCACGATTTTGGTAAAAAGATTTATCTACCTCTGGATGCGGAAATTTGAGGGTCATTAAGCTGTCTTCAATATAGCGATGATGTTTTACAGTTGCTTTCATCGTTCCGTGGTTCATAAAGACAAGCGGATGATTATTCTCTTTTCCTTGCTGCACTAGCCGTTGAATTTCATCATTGTTTAAAGGGTTTTTGTAAATAACCTCCCCTTCAAAAACAACATATTGGCCATTAAAGCTGACAAAAGACTCAATCCCAAGCTCTTCCCGCAGGCTTTCAAACATAAAAGGCGCCCGTCCTGTTGCAATAGCTACATAAACACCGCTGTTTTGCAGCTCTTTTACAGCTTTTTTCGCTGTGATTGGCAGCTTTTTATCGTGGTCAAGCAACGTACCGTCAATGTCAAAAAATACAATTTTACTCATGTTGTTCCCCTTTCTTGCCCTTCATTATGCGGCAGCAGGTTTGCCCTTCTTGCCAGTTTTTTTGCCGGTTGATATGTAGACACCAGAAAAAATTACAAGAAGACCAAAAATCATCGATAAATGAATGCTTTCATCGAGCAGGACTGCTCCCCAGATTAAAGCTGTGCCCGGTACGATATAGGTTACAAGCGATGCCAGTTCGGCACTGCCTTCCTTTACAAGATAGAAATAAAACAAATAAGCAATCCCCGAACCGAATGAACCGAGTCCTAATAAAGGAAGGAGGTTTTCCGATTGCACAAGCTGCGGCAGGGAATCCGGCGCTGTGGCAAGCATCGCCACAAAACTGATCATCGTTGCAGCCAATAGCGTATAAAACGAAATATGTATAATCGGTAAATCAACCAAATATTTTTTTGTCAGGTGCGCACCTGCTCCATAACAGGCAGCTGCTGCCGACATGAAGCCGATTCCGAATAAATTTCCTGAAACAAAATCTCCTGGCCTGATATCTGACAAAATGATAATGCCGGCAAATCCAATCAGAATTCCAATCCATTGCCTGCCTTTTAACCGTGCTGAAAAAAGCACCGCGCCAATGATGAGCGTCCAGATTGGCGTTGAAGCGTTGATAACGGAAGCAAGGCTCGACGAAATTTGCGTCTCGCTCACAGAAATAAAATACCACGGTAAAGCATTATTTAAAAATCCGACTAGCAGTAGTTTTCTCCAAGGAGCGCCTTTTACAAGAAATTCCTTTTTCTGGAAAAAGATGATCAATGCCAACGCCGCAGCACCAAACAAACATCGTCCAAATACAACCGCTGACGGAGCCAAGTTTTCAAGTAAAATTTTGATGAACAAGAAAGAAGTTCCCCAAATTAAACTTAACACGAACAGTGCCCCATAGAGCTTTCCCAACTGAATCCCGCCTTTTCCATTCTCCCATTTTATGAATAAACACTAAACCCTTCGCAAATAATTGTCAATTTTTCGAAACTTGCTCGTTTTCCAACTATACCCATGAAAAAAAAAGGCGAATCATCATATAATATAAGTAAAAAAGAGTGCCATTTTATAAAAAAATCAAAATGATTATTTTAAACATTGTTTGTATCCTTTACTTTGGACAAGGATAGTTTAAAATAAAGGTAAGGAGATGATCCACAATGTTAAAGAAGCTCCGCAAAAAGCTCTTGAAACAGTGGAAAGATTTACTTCGCAAAAAAACAATCGCTTAATTGTTATTTTGGGCCCTTCAAAACTTGCGAAGGGCTCCTTCCTTATTGTAAATTGATAATCAGTGATTTTACATAAGTTTTTCATTTTATCCAGAGATTCCTTTTGCCTGAAATAGGGAGCTTAAAGAAAATAAATGAAATACTATGAAATGTTTTATATAATAAAAAAAGTGATAACGGATGTTAGGAGCGATTTTTAATGATTTTTAAAGTGTTTTACCAAGAAAATATCAAACAAGTGCCGGTTAGAGAAAAAACAAAAACCGTATTTGTCGAAGGAAATTCAGAAAGAGATGTGCGGAGAAAGCTTGCGGACATGTGGTACAATATCGAAATTGTGGTGCCTGTTTCCGGATCCTATTTAGAATATGAACAACAAAACGAAGACTATAAAGTATTGGAGATATGATAATTTATGAAATTTGTAAGAAATGACCAAACTGCCGTATTTGCTCTCGGAGGATTGGGAGAAATCGGTAAAAATACGTACGCCGTTCAATTTCAGGATGAAATTATCTTAATTGATGCGGGAATTAAGTTCCCTGAGGATGAACTGCTTGGAATTGACTACGTCATTCCTGATTACTCGTATTTAGTTAAAAATGAAGAAAAAATAAAAGGCCTGTTTGTGACCCATGGCCATGAAGACCACATTGGCGGCATCCCTTATTTGCTGCGCGAAATCAATATCCCGATTTATGGCGGCAAGCTTGCACTCGGATTGATTAAAAATAAGCTGGAAGAGCATGGCTTGCTAAGAACAACCACGCTTCACGAAATAAAAGAAGATGATGTGATTAAGTTCAGGAAAACTTCTGTCAGCTTTTTCAGAACGACTCATAGTATTCCCGATTCGTATGGGATTGTTGTCAAAACACCACCCGGACAAGTTGTACACACCGGAGATTTTAAATTTGACTTTACACCTGTAGGGGAACCGGCAAACCTCACAAAAATGGCGGAGATCGGAAAAGAAGGAGTCTTGTGCCTACTTTCCGACAGCACAAACAGTGAAGTTCCAAATTTCACGATGTCCGAACGCCTCGTTGGCGAAAGCATTCATGATATTTTCCGAAAAGTTGAAGGAAGGCTTATTTTCGCTACATTCGCCTCAAATATCCATCGCTTGCAGCAAGTGGCGGAGGCTGCTGTTGCCAACGGCAGAAAAATCGCCGTGTTTGGAAGAAGCATGGAGGCAGCAATTGAGATTGGAAAAGATCTCGGCTACATCAATGTCCCGAAAGAAACCTTTATTGACCACCAGCAAATCAACCGGATGCCGGCAAACAAAGTAACGATTTTGTGTACAGGCAGCCAGGGAGAACCAATGGCAGCCCTTTCGAGAATTGCGAACGGCACCCATCGACAAATTCAAATTAACCCCGGAGATACGGTTGTATTCTCTTCTTCACCGATACCGGGTAATACGATCAGTGTTAACCGTACGATCAATTTGCTTTCCCGTGCCGGAGCAGAAGTCATTCATGGTAAATTGAGCAATATTCATACTTCAGGCCATGGTGGACAGGAAGAACAAAAGCTGATGCTTCGTCTAATTAAGCCAAAATTCTTCATGCCGATCCATGGGGAATTCCGGATGCAGAAAATGCATGTAAAGCTCGCCGTCGATTGCGGTGTCGCGGAAGAAAACTGCTTTATCATGGATAATGGCGAGGTTCTTGCCTTAACAGAGGATGAAGCAAGAGTTGCCGGAAAAATCCCGTCAGGTTCTGTCTACATTGACGGAAGCGGCGTTGGAGATATCGGCAATATCGTATTAAGAGACCGCAGAATCCTTTCTGAAGAAGGGTTGGTCGTAGTAGTTGTCAGCATCAATATGAAGGATTTCAAAATCGGGGCCGGACCGGATATTATCTCCCGAGGTTTCGTTTACATGAGAGAATCTGGAGATTTAATTAATGATGCCCAGGTGTTGATAACGAAACACCTGAACAAGGTAATGGAGCGAAAGACAACCCAGTGGTCTGAAATCAAAAATGAAATAACTGATACACTTGCACCATTTCTTTATGAAAAAACAAAACGTCGCCCAATGATCCTTCCGATTATTATGGAAGTATAATGCGACAACCTCTATAAGACAGGAAGCACCTGCCATCCGGCAGGTGCTTCTTTCATTTGTTGCAAAACTTTGGATTGTGTTCCTTGACGCGTTTCTTATAACATCATTTTCTTTTCAAAGCGGTTGATGTCAGCGTCGGCGCCAATGACGATTAAGATATCGCCGCTTTGAATGAATTCATTTGCTTGCGGCGACACAATGATTTCATTTCCCCGTTTAATCGCGACAATGTTAATTCCATATTTGGCGCGAATATCAAGATCGATAATTGAATTGCCCTGGATTCTGTTGTTTGCCACAATTTCAACAATGCTATGTTCATCCGACAGCTCAAGATAGTCCAATACATTATTAGAGACGATATTATGGGCGATCCGTCTCCCCATATCGCGTTCAGGATGGACAACTTGATCAGCGCCAATTTTCCGCAACACTTTTTCATGATAATCGTTCTGGGCTTTGACCGTTATATTATTGACGCCCAGCTCTTTTAAAATAAGGGTTGTTAAGATGCTTGCCTGGATATCTTCACCAATGGCGACGATTACATGATCAAAATTTCGGATTCCGAGGCTTTTTAAAACTGATTCGTCCGTTGTATCACCGACAACAGCATGTGAGGCAATCGTTGAAAATTCATTCACCCTGTCTTCGTTACTGTCTATAGCCATAACTTCCATGCCCTGTTCCGCCAGAGCCCGGCAAATACTGCCACCAAAACGCCCAAGTCCAATTACAGCAAATTCCTTACTCACATGTACTCCTCCAGCACAACATTTTAATAGCTAGGCTTATTTTAACACAGGTTTAAGACGTAAAAAAACTTCTAATAATTAGATTGGTAGTCCTGTCCAATTCCCCAACTACAAAGGAGCCTCGCACGACAAGGATAACACAATTCTCCACAATAAATGCCTTTTTAACATTACACAGTTACTTAAAAGTGGTTTTTAATGTAAAATTAAGAAAAATGAAAATTTAATAATGGTTAATAACCTGCTAACATGGGGGATTTGAATGAAAGAATTAATTTACTTTATCAAACGATTGTATTCATTTACCGGAAAAATTCTTTTCATAAATCTTTTTGGTATGGTACTAGTTAGTTTTCTTGATGGAGTTGGAATGCTTTTATTAATTCCTATGCTAAGCATAGGAGGAATTTTAGAGATGGGCAATACTTCTTCTATGTTAGGATTATTAGATTTTCTAAAAGACTTCCCTGAATCAATTGGGTTGCCTTTCATTTTAGGTGTTTATATAACATTAGTCATTGGGCAGAGCCTTTTAGAGAAATCCATTGCAATTCGGGATGTTAAAATTCAGCAAGGATTCTTAAATGGGCTTAAAGAAGAAATCTATCAAAGCATAATGTTTGTTAAGTGGGATTTCTTTCTTAAAACAAGGAAATCTGATTTGATCAATTCCTTAACAAAAGATATTAATCGAGTCGGCATGGGAATAAAAATGTTTCTACTCTTAGTTTCAAATCTTATTTTTACTGTCATACAAATAGGTATTGCCTTCTGGTTGTCCGCACAAATTTCGGGTCTGGTTCTAATCTGTGGATTAGGCCTTGCTTTCTTTTCATGGAAGTTTGTTAAGCAAGCAAAGATATTAGGGAAAGAAACTACCCAACTATCAAGAAAGTATCTGGCTGGTATTACAGATAATCTAAATGGCATTAAAGATATTAAGACGAACACACTTGAAAAATCTCGTATGCAATGGTTAAGGACTTTAAATAAGAGAATGCTTAAGGAACAAGTTAAATATGTGAAATTACAGTCTAACACCAGGCTATCTTACAAATTAGCTTTGTCCGTAATAATTACTTGTTTTATTTTTTTATCAGTCAACTTGTTTCATAGCCAACCAGAGAAATTATTAATAGTGATTCTCCTTTTTTCTAGACTGTGGCCCCGGTTTGTAAGTATCCAGTCGAATTTGCAGCAATTGGCTTCAACTCTGCCAGCCTTTAAGGTTTTGTTGGATCTACAAAATAGAACAAAGGGTTCTGCAGAAATGGATTTTGGAGACGATGAAAATATAAAACCACTATATGTAAAAAAAATGATCGAATGCCGTAATGTGTTTTTTAGATACAATGTTAAAACTCCAACCTATGCTCTTCGAAACATCAGTGTACAGATTCCTACAAATTACATGACAGCAATAGTAGGGCACTCTGGCGCTGGAAAAAGCACATTAGTTGACATTATAATGGGACTTAATCATCCAGAAAGTGGAGATCTCTTAATAGACGGGGTTCCACTAACCGGTAAGGATCTATTAGCTTTAAGAAAAAGTATCAGTTTTGTTCCACAAGACCCTTTCCTTTTCAATTCAAGTATCAGACAGAATCTGCTTTTAATGGAACCAAATGCTACAGAAGAACAAATGTGGGAAGCTTTGGAGCTCGCTGCTGCTGATGATTTTGTAAAAAGTCTCTCAAAAGGATTGGACACCAAAATCGGTGACAGAGGTATAAGATTATCGGGCGGAGAACGACAACGTCTAGTTTTAGCTCGTGCTATTTTGAGAAAGCCTTCCATCTTAGTGTTGGATGAACCCACGAGCGCTTTAGACACGGAAAACGAAATAAGAATTCAAGAAGCTCTTCAGAAATTAAAAAAGAAGATGACTATCCTAATTATTGCTCATCGTCCTTCCACCATTAATCATGCTGATCAGGTTATTGTATTAGACCAAGGGGAGATTATTCAAAAAGGGGAATATAAGCAATTGATAAATGAAAAAAAAGAGGTTTTATTACTGGAGAAATGAAAAACAAAAAAATACCCATCAGATGGGTACTTTTTTGTTTGTGATTACCTTCTACGGCCGTTTCTATCGTCATTTTCATCATCTTCATCATCACTGCCCTGATCATCATCATTTTCCCGGTCGTCATCCCAATCATCATCATCATCATCCCAGTTCGGACCACTTACTGTTGTTTCAAATTTAATTGCTTGATGACTAATAACCATAGGGCGTAAATAGATTTTTTCAGACATTGTTTTAACCTCCTCTTTAATAAGACTATAAAAAAAGTTCTTAATTAAGAACTTTTAACCCGAAATTGCTAACCTTCAAAAGAATAATTGCAGGGTTATAGCTCCTAACAACCTTTTGTAGGAAGAAAAAACATTTTAACGACGTTAATAAATCTCTTCTTACTTAGGAGTATATACTTAAATTGACTCTTTTGTTTATCTTTTTCTAAGTGTGTAACCAAATCTGCTTCGGAAGGAGCAATCCATTTCAACATTTCAATGAAACTATGCCTCGCACTATCGTAACTAAAGAATTGATAGTCAATAAAATCTGCATACTTCTTAATAGATTTTCGATTTTTTTTCTTAAAGGAATTAGATTCCCAAATTATGTTTTTTCTTTTATAAGGGAATTTCTTTATTTGATCCAGGTGTGGAAACTGCTGATATATAATTGACAACGTCCTAATGATCCGCTTTATTGTTTTGTGCCTGCTTGCATCTTGAAAAAGAAGAGAATAATCAATCTCATCATGCAGAAGATGCAACAATTGAATGATATCCAGAAAGTACTTCGGAGAATCTAAATTATGCCTCCACCCATGAAGGCTTATCATATAGAAAGTATGATAACTCGAAAGTTCTTTTATATGTTTTTTTACAGGTAAAGCCTGTTTCCAAAACTCATCTATTTGAAAGCTCGCGGTGTTTTCTTTTAATAAATCCCAATGAATTCAACACTCAAAGGTATTCGAGACCTAGGTATTTCTTTGCTGTAGCTGCAATGGAAATGGCCAGGAATGCGTTCCTTCTCAGCATCAAAGCCCAATGATTTCACACACTCTATCGCTTTTTCTACTTCCGCAGCTTTTATTAACACATCAATATCTGATGTGGGCCTGGCACCGATATGGCCAAAGTACTTTTCGGCAAACACAGTACCTTTTAACGGAATGACATCAATCCCCTGCGTTTCAAAATGAGTTAATATTTGCTCAGTTTGATTTTTAATGAAGATGTTTTGGTACAGGACCTTAATATACTTTTCCTTTAGCCGTTCCTGGAAAAATTGGGGAGTTTGTTCCAGTTTTCCTTGTTGTTTCAATAAAACATATATCTGTGATGAAACCGAAAAGTATTCAAGTTCTTCCAAAAGTTGTTCATAAAAATCCTTTGGAAGGGGAACCTGTGGATCATATAACGCCTTGATCAAATTCATGAACAATGGCTTTCCTTCCTTCCAATGTTATTGGGATAATGCTACTAAAGATTTACCTTTCTTTAAAAATCTGTTCTATTTATATTAATAAGGCTTCACAATATTGACGGTTTGCTGTCTTTTCTGGTCAATGATAGGGACACTCCATTAATATTGATAGTGGCTCTTCCAATTTAAATATTTGCGCAGCATCCCGGAAATGACTGGTAATTTCAGAATTAACCTCCCCCACAAGGCAGCTGCATGATTTGCAACACTGATTTTCTTTTCAGCCTTCTGTATAAAAGTTAGCTTTCCTATGATTTGATATTCATTAATTGGTTGATCAAAACCGAGGTTCGTATCACCTTTTAAAAAATAATATCTCATATAATTCATTGTTTTCTGCTCGTAAAAGCGATGGGCAATTATTCGCCCGGTTCTAGAGTGGTATAAAACAATTTCACCTTTCATTAATTGCCAGGGGTCGCATATAACAAACCGACAAATATCACCCGTTTGAATCAACGGAAACATACTGTTCCCCTGCGCGGGCAGATCAATGAACCCATCCTTACTAACGGTTTTTTTGAATAGGTCGATGGTCGCCTTATCGAATATCATGATGAATCAATCCACATTCCATAAGATTTGCCAGAAATGCTTCAACGTCCGCTTTCACAGTATCACTATCAGGACAAAACTTCTGTTGAATAGCATCACTAAGCGATTCTACTGATTGAGCTTCACTTAACAAGGTCCAGCAGAATCCCCCTGTTTCATTTAACCTCGTCACGGTGTAATCAACTGTATTTAGAATAATCCACTCATCTTCAAGTTGGGTGGCCTCATAGTTATTCTTATGTACATATTGATTCATTATGAAATCAACTCCCAAAATGTTTGATCTTTTTTAAAATGAAGTTCATATGAAGGAACCGTACCAACCATGGTTCTTAATAATCCGAGAATCCGATTCGTTTCTTCCGGGCTGTGTGCCCAATAAAAAACTTTATCCATCAGGTGGATCAGGGCATCCGGCTTTCTCAGTTTCACTCTGTTATTTTCCAGGGCATGGTACAAAATCTGAATGCTTGCCAAAGGGGCTGACTCCCCCGGTCCATTCGCTGTGATTTCACTGCGGAACGGAGAATTAAAGACAGTGACAGCATCAGGAGTAATTTTCACAAGCGTTGCTTCATCGGAAAGAACGTCCCGAGGGTGCGACAACCTTGCAGCCGTTGACTTACCTGCTCCCGATTGCCCTGCAAAAATATGTGCCTCCCCCTTATCGATTGCACAAGAGGAATGAATCAGAAGGCCCCAATTGTGATGGAGGATAAAAGAGCTGTATAGGTTCATGAGGGCGTGTTTTAACGCCAGATCGTTGTATACACGAACTGTTGCAGTCTTGTGATCTAAATCCGTTTCTATTTGGTAATCGGCTCTTCGGAAACAGATCTTATCCACTGATTTAATCACTTCCACCTTGTAGCCAACGAAAGGTATCCCATAGTCGCCTTCGATTCTTATTTGCATATATCGCTCTACATTGTCCTGAGGATTACATTGTTGGAAATTTTGATTTAGAAATTTTAGAACATTTTTGTGTTTACTTAAAATAAGAAAGTGATGTTCTCCTATAGCTATTGTTTTTTTTCCCATGTTTATCCCCTTTTGAAAATTTGAACCGTTTTTTGAAAAAAGAGAGAAGAATAGTAAAGGAATTTAGTTGTCACCTTTTTCCTTATTATAATACATCAATCGTTCTTATTAAAGAACACTTTCAAATAATCTATAAAAACAATGTAGATAGCATGCTTCATTTAATAACAAAACTAAACATTAAGACTGAAATAAAATTTTTCAGATTTCCCTCTTTAATTAGCATCATCTCGATTACACTCCCTGAGAACTTTGGGTTATCCTTGTTAAAATGCGGCCGATTTTGGAATTTCTATTTTTAAAATAATACTTATGAATAATCCACCAAACAAATATAATTCCAATTGTATTTTTAATTAGGTCACCAACTGAGGCAGACCTGTATGGTATATTAACCTGGTGAATTTCGTCAATAAATCCATATAGGAAAGCAATAGTGATTGCCATGTAGTCCTTCTTATTTGTAAACTCTCCAAAACTAAGAAAAACCAAGATGATAAACAAGTACAATAAACCAAATTCAAATAGATGGGCAAATTCGAAAGCTGCTCCAATTAGCCAGATGACAGGCAAACTAAATATAGAAGCAAGGCTGCTGCTTACAGACTCTGGATTAAAATAACTCGATTGAAGCCAAATGAATAACATGTATGCCAATAAAAAGAATAGTAGGATGAATCTTTTGAATAGCAGTTGCATGAGAACCGTCCTTTAATTTAACTCATAGTTTCCAGATTTCTAATCCTGGTGGTCGCATTTTTTTTAAAAGAAAAGAGAGGGAGAAAGCCACTATGAGTTAATAAACATAGTGGCTTTACTTGTGTTAATTCGTCTCTCCAATTGGTTTTTTAGAGGTCTAATTTTAGCGCTATACTTGGGTGGAGATAATGTTTTGTTCTTGGATTGTTTTGCTTACCTCTTCCTGCGTTGTTAAAATTGGTTCTCTATCCATATCTCTAATCCAGAGCAGCCCATCTGGAAGTGGATTCACCTTTTTCTGAAGGTACGGAAATTTCTGATACAAAACGATATCTTTGTATATCTCAGGCATATTTAGACCAGCTTCTGTAAAAAAGTAACAGGTTGTGAAAAATCGCATGTTAATTTCTGTAGGATTCGGGTAATCATTTTGGTCATATGTCATATCTACCCCATAAACACCATGAGGTTTTTTATCAATAGCAAATATAGTATCCATTGCAATTCTGTCTACAGTTTCACTTGAGTATGTTTCCCCCACTCCTGTAATGCCCGTAACACCTGATAATGTGCGATTTCCAAATCCCCAAGATTTTCTTCTCCTTGTCTGTGCAACAACAAGCTCGCCTTCATACCAAACAGACAACCAAGTGACTGTTTTATCAGACTGGAGCAATTCTGAACCAGTAAAACTACCCCATCCTTTATAAATGTCAATCCAGTTTTTTGCAAACTCATAATCGTTAGTAGGCAATGCTCCCCTACCTCCTGCTCCAATCGTAGATCTCAACCATATTTTCCCTTCCTGATTCCCAAGCTGATTAAATGCCTTCTTCAAGTCCGATTCGTCATGTATAATCATTGTCTTAGGAACTTTAATCCCTGCAGCTTGCCAAACTTTATAAGACTCATATTTGTCTGTACATGCTTTAATAACTTCATGCCTAGGCATATACAATTTAGTTCCCGTTGCAGAAATTTCATCTCTGAACTTTGATGCTTCAAATATTTCTCTATCATTCATAAAAACAGCCAGACTAGGCTTTTCTTTTTCTAAAAGTCCTAAAAATGACTTTTTGTAATCTTTGCCAAATGCAAACTCATAGGGGATGTGACGTTTCGTTTCAGCTTTTGAAGTATAAAGATTGATCGGGTTTCTTGAAACACCAATTATTTCTTGTTTCTTTAACGATTCGTTCCACGACTTTATTACATTTTCTGCAGGGGCTACACCAACATCAGTTATTAAGATTTTTTCCATTTTTACACCTCATTTGAAGATAGTTTAGTGCCATAACGAGATTAAAGGATTATTCAACATTTCTTTGCATACCCTTGAAACGTTCCATGCTGTAGTGATCTTTTGCGCTAACTCCCTCTTTTTTAAATACCTTTGTTAAAGTTAAGGCCATTATTTTCAGGTCAAGCCAAATAGATTGATTATTTACATACCAAATATCTAATTTAAATTTCTCGCCCCAATTAATTGAATTGCGACCATTTACTTGAGCCCACCCCGTAATGCCTGGTTTAACTTCATGTCTTCGAGCTTGTTCTGGTGTATATAACGAAAGATACTCCATTAACAATGGCCGTGGTCCAACTAAACTTAACTCTCCCCTCATTACATTAAAAAGCTGCGGCAATTCATCTAAACTGTATTTTCTTAACAGTATCCCTAACTTTGTTAACCTTAATTTCCCTGGCAACATATTCCCGTTCTCATCCCTTTTATCAATCATGGTCCGAAATTTATAAATATAAAAGGGTTTTCCATAACGTCCAGGTCGGAATTGCTTAAACAAAACGGGTGAGCCCATATTAATCAAAATCATTATGGTGATGATCAACAAAACAGGTGAAAAAATAAGTATCAGTAAGAATGATCCAAACAAATCTATCATTCTTTTCAAAATAATTACCCCCTTAAGATGCAGTCCTAATATATGCTTAAAGATGATTTTATTACTAAACTTTTTGAGAACTTACTTGATTTAATGGATGATTATAGAGGAAGAAATATTGCCATCTCTTTTCTATAAATTTTGGGTTGTTAATTTTGAAATCAGTACCTTTTAAAGCATGAATTGCATTTGCCTCTAGGTATTTTCGATAATTTGAGGAATAATTATTTTCTATATATTCATAGGAATTTATTAGTTCAAATTTACGACGAGTATAATGATGAGCATCCGATGCAACAAAATGAACAAGTTCATGATCTAATAAATGTAATGAGAAATTCTTTAAACGTCTGCCATGTGTTCCTGTTATACTACCAGCTGTTATTTGGACTAAAATTCCTCGTTGGACCATATCATAAATTTTCGAAGGGTTTTTTCTTAATATTTTATTCCTTTCAGGATGAGCGAGAATAGGAACAAACCCCTTTTTTTGCAGTTCATATAACACTTCTTCAGTTTGAGTGGGATAGTAGCTACATGGAAGTTCCATCAATAAGTATTTCCCAGTCTTATTTAAGGTTAAAAAATGTTCCAAGTTATTTTCAATATCATTTCGTATATTTTCATGGAGATGAAATTCTATCCCTGGATAAACGTTTAAAGGAATTTCATGTTCCTTTAATAATTGATTCACACTCTCCGCCATTTTTAAAATCATAGAATGATCATTTTCGTAAAAATGGTGTTTATGAATATGTTTATGATGTGGAGTTGCAATAACATGGTTTATCCCTGAATCTACTGCTTGTTTGGCCAGTAATATGGTTTCCTCCCAGTTTTCTGGACCATCATCGAGTCCGGGCAAAATGTGGTTATGAATATCAACAATCATGTTGTGTTGCTCCCTTCATAGTTTAATATTCGTTCTTTTTAAAGAACACAACAATAAGTATATTCTCCTATAAGACAAAAATTCCTGCTGTAAGTTATTAATTTTTTCCCATACGCCCAACATGCTGTGATTGATAAACTTGTACTTCAAGGTCACACACGCAACCTTTAATAAGTTTTTACGCTGTTAAGAAAATATAAAAATGGATTTAGTATTTGAAATATGCGCTCATTAAAAAAAGAACTAGGATAAATACTAGTTCTAACGGTTAAACCTCTAAAAACTGAAATTTTAGAAATCCAAAAAATCATTAAGTTTTAATCAATAGGGTTTCACAGAAATTCAAGGATTTCATTTATTTGATTTTTCAAATAAACCTTTATTGGTTACCTGGAAGAGGTGAGCTTAAATTCCAGTACTCCATTTCGATAAATTACCAATGTTTTTTGTTTAATAAATTGAATGATTAAACATACTGTATGAGATACGATTAATACACAAGGTATAAATAGTATATTCCATATTATAGAATCGGAAATATAGTCTAAATTTAATAAACTCAATGTGGTAAAAGCGATTCCCATTATCATAGGATGTACTAAATATATTCCGAGCGAATTTTTACCAACTTTATTAATAAAAGAGTTCTGTAATATTTTATGATTTTTTATACAAACACAAAATATCAGTGTACATAGAGGTATGGTAAAGACAAAATAGTCGCCAAATGAATTAAAAATACTACGATATATATATGATTCTGTTAACATTAAACTAGCCATTATTAATGCCAACAATATATATTGTATACTTTTTAATTGCGGAATATATGTTTCTTTTTTAGCTAGGTAAGCGCCTAAAGTCGTATAAAACAAACCAAAATATATTGCATCCCTTGTAATAATCCACATATCTTGATTAACAACGGGTAAAAATACACCTATTATATTTAGTAATAGTGTTACGGTTAAAGCCTTACCAATTAAGTCTTTATTAATTATTATATAAAGTATAGGAATAATACATATTAATGACGATAAGTACCATAGATGACTCTCTATTATCCCAGTTTCCCGTGCATAGTATAAATCACTCACCCTAAATTTATACAGATAGTTCCTTACATCATTAATAATAGTTTGGGCACTATTTAAATTAGTCAAAATAATCATACTTATATGATATACCATATAGATTAAAATCCAAGAAACGAGAATTTTTATTATCTTTATTAAATATTTCTTAGTGTGTCCGCTGTTCTCAAGCCGAGTAATCTTTTGTGCAAAAAAATATCCTGAACAAATAAAAAAAAGTGGTACCCCCACTCTAGAAATTGTTTTTAAAAAGAAAGTTATATCAGGATTTATGCTTATAAACGGTGCAATATGTATATTAATCACTGCTAATATACAAAAGAACTTCAGTGAATTAATCGAATAATTCATATTCATTTTATTCAAGCTCCTTTTATTGTTTGCTTATTTTTTCTTAATTTAAATAAATCTGCTTTTACAATATTAAGTAGGTATTGGAATTCTTCTGTTTTAAAAAATACTGTAACATATATAATATTAGGAATAATTAAACAAATAGTTCCCTTTAGTATTAAGGATACAAAGCTATCTGAACTTCTAAAAGCACTACATATTTCCGTTGTTACAAAGCAAGTCATTATGGTTAAAAATACGTAAAGCCCATATTTTAAGAAATATTGTCTAACAGATCTCTTAAAAACATTTTTATAAACAATAAATGGCTGAGTCCAAACTACAGTAGCAATTGTACTTATTGCAGTTCCCATAAAAACACCTGCTAATCCAAAATAATTCATCAAAATTAGTGATGAAATTAAATTTATAAATCCTTCAATCAATGGAGCAAACTTATCTTGGACAAATAATCCAGCTTTATTTTTAAAGGTTGCTATAGCTGTTCGCATTCCAGTCAAGTAAAAATTGATTAATAGTAAAATAAATGTTAGCTTATCAAGAAGGTATTCTTCCCCAAGCCACCAACTAATAAAAGGTTCTAATAAGTTGTATAAAAATATTACAGAAAATGAATATATCCAAAAATTCACAAAATACGCTATCTTAAATATAGAATAGTTTTTATCACTACTTTCAGTAGCAATTAAATTTCCTACGCTAGCTCCAATACCATCAATTATAGGATTTACTAATGATGACAATTGTTGAATGATCATTGTATAGTTAGAATAGAGACCTACTGTTGCAACACTTATAAAGGAGGCAATAAGTATATTATCTGTTCCAAATACAAGATAACCACCAATATTATGTAAAAACATAGCTTTGACATTCGTTATTAAGTTTTCCTTGGTCACTTTATCTACTGGGTATTTTACTTTTGTTTTAATATACGAATACCTTTTATTTACAATTTCACCATTAATTACGTTTTGAATAGCAAATATAATTAGTTCTATTACCAAATAAAGTATATAATTTTGTGTTGAAAGAAGTATCATTATCTTACCAATAGTAGTAAGTACTTGGAACATTAGATCCATTTTAACTAAAATATATCCTTTTTGATCTGCATTTATCAAAGACCACTTATGAGCATTTAAAAAGGCGATTACATTTTTTACTACGAATAGTAAATATATTATAGTAATATTTGATATAGAACCTCCATCTTTCATCAAATAACCTAAGAATGGATATAGAGCTAAACTAATAAATAAAACAATTATCGCTAAAACTGCATATGCTTTTCTGTATAATTGAACCAATGCGATTATTTTTTCTCTATCATTTTCTGCTAGGGGCTTATACAGGTTATACACTATACTTATCCCTATTCCACCTTCAACTAATGCAATCATAGATAAGACATTTGTAAGTAGTCCATTTACCCCTAAATAATCGACACCTAGACTATCTAAAAAAACTTTTCGAGATATAAAGCCCAGTATTACAATCACCATTTGAGAAAATATACTTATAGATATATTCTTTATTGAATGTTTAATTCTCATAGTATTAATCCTTTAAAGTTCTATTGTATTAATAGTATATATAGTCTGAGGCAATTTTTAATTATACTATTTTCATCACAATTTCACTTTCATATTTCATATCATGAATTTCTGTTACTTCTGTTCCGTTGGGAACTTCACCAATATACTTATTATTTATGGGACATTTCTCTACTGCTTTTTGCAAAAACCACTCATATTCGATATCGACATGCCCGATATCTATGGCCTGAAATCCATTTATTGATAGGTCATAAGCTAGTACTGTAGCTGTTGGACCAAGTGAGATAAGTATTAATTTAGATTTATCCTGTTTTTTAACTTCTTCTAAAATTTCATCATATTTTGAAAAAGCATCTGTAGCAGGACAAAGTATTCTTTTAATTGAACTTGCATTTCTAAATAAATCATTACCGATTCCAAGTCTAGTTTGTTCACCTTCTACTGTAACAACCTCTCTTTTATTCCACAATTTTTTAAGTTTTGCAAAGCGTATTTCTGCTGCACTCTTATCTTTATGGTCTATATATAATCTAGTTACTAGTGCATCATAATATTTCTTCTTCATATCTATCATTTTATAGATTTTATGTCGATGTAAGTTCAAGTATTTATCCCAATAACTTTTTGGTTTCTCCTCACACCACTCCAAACTTTTAAAGACATTCGGTATACATACCATATGTTTTTCTTGCTCACTTACAATAATTTCCCTTAGTCGTAAGCTTAACTCGGCACAATATGGTTGGAATAGCAATCCTTTTCCATTCATAAGTGCAAATTCGCCGTCTCCATATCTACTTACAGAGCACTTGCCATTTACAATTTCATTTAAAGTTTCATCAGTGGAATGGACCATAGGGGATTTTAAAATTGATAAAATTACTTTATTAAAGAGAATTGAGTTGTAGTCTTTAATTGCCAGAATTTTATAATATATTTGTAATAAGCACCTTTTCATATTTATCTCCTATTCGATACAAGGTTAACCAATATTTTATATGATAAAGGATATATTTTAGTTGCTGCCAAAAGTATCTTTACATTTCTGGGATATACGTTTTGTGTTATTGTTTTATGGAAATAGCTATTTAATATGCTTGTAACCTTATAATACTCTTTTTTATACTTAGGGAAATTTTGGTTAAAAGATATTAAATTCAAAACAGTCATGGAAATATTAGCCAACTTTAATGCTACTAAATTAGATAACTCTCGATAATACTCGTTAATAAATTTATACATTTCATCATATACCAATACCCCATCAATTCTTATGTTTTTTATGGCCTTATCCATTTGACTATCTTCACGTTTTAGATAATTATATTTCGGCGCGCCGATGCAGCAAACTTGTTGACTCTCATGAATAACTTTATAAGTAAATGCTGTATCTTCGTAAATTATCCCAACAGTAAATCTAATTTCTTTTAATAAGCTCCTCTTAATCAGCTTTGTCCAGACCACTTCATCATATAGTTCACCCTGAAGCATCGCCCTCATCGCTTCGTTTCTATTGTGTATTGTTAGTGGATGAGTACCATTGGTTACCGTCTTATTTTTATAGTAGATTGTACTGGTGCAACTTGCTATTTCACAATTATTTTTTATGCACATATTATAAAGCAATTCATACATATCAGGTTCAATCCAATCATCACTATCGACAAATCCTATATAATCTCCTGTGGCAATATCTAATCCAGCATTTCTTGCATCAGACAGCCCGCCGTTTTTTTTGTGTATTACTTTTACCTTGCTATCTTTATTTGCATACTCGTCACATATTTTCCCACAATTGTCAGGAGATCCATCATCTACAAGTATAAGCTCAAAATCTGTATGTGTTTGGGCTAATATTGAGTCAACACATTTGTGAAGATAAGATTCAACATTGTATACTGGAACAATTATACTTATTTTAGGATTCATGGTTTAATTCCCCTTCATTAAAGGTAATTAATTAATTTGTAAACCTGTTCTGTTGTATCCACGTCAGTTGTTAATAAATTTTGTATTAACTTATCTCGTTGTTTAGGGTTATCAATCAAATATTGAATTTTTTTAAATAACTCGTCTTCATCACATTTAACTATTAATCCATTATATCCATCCTTAAGCTGTTCCAATGCTCCAGTGAAGTTTGTGGTTACTATGGGCTTATGTAAGCACTTTGCTTCTGCTAAAGTAAGACAATACCCCTCATGTCTTGATGTTTGAACATAAATATCTGCCTTTGCAATATATGGATATGGATTTGATGTTGCTCCCAATAAAATAAAATCATTTATTAAATCATACTTTTGTATTAACATTTCAAATTTTTTTCTTTGACTGCCATCACCAATACAGTACCATCGCACATCATATCCTTCGCTACGTAATTTAGATAAAACCTTTATTGCAATATCTTGACCCTTTTCTGTAGAAAGCCTACCTACTGTTACAATCTTTATACCTTTATAGTCACTACCAAAATCAACAGTTTCTTTGGACATTTCTTTTATTAATTTATTCGGTATTATATTCAGCAAAACATCTGCTTTACTTTCAACTTCCGGAATTCTTTCTATCAAACGCTTCTTGGCCTCTTTAGAAACCACAAATATCTTGTTAAACTTATAGTACAGTTTGTTATAGAGCCTTTCATTTATCCCATGCTTAGAGACATCAAAATGCACCCAAGAAACCTTCTTTGTAGCGGTTACTTTATTTGCTATATAAAAATCAATTATATCCGTAGGCCCTTGGTATGCTATTGCAACATCATATATATTCGAATTTTTTGGAACATTTTTTAAAACCTGCTTATAATAAACATTTCTATTATTGAACTGCTTAGATAAAAAATAAGAGAATATAAAAGGTAGTATGTTCAAATACGCTTTGTTTTTATAAAAATCCTTAATTGTTTGTTGTGGTGGCTGCATAATAACAGGCTTAACTTTTTTGAACCAAGTAGCTTCTTCAACTTTTACCCAATCTGGGATATACTCTAAAAACCCACCTTTTTTCTCTAATACCAAAATATTAATATGGTATCTTTCCTTTGGAATGACCGATAGCAGGTTAATTAGTGATTTTTCTACGCCACCTATATTCATGCTACTAACCATAAATAGGATTTTCTTCATATTATTCACCCTATCTTTACATTAATTACCTTTGTTATTTAAAAAATTGTATGGACAATAATGAAACTTTATATAGAAAATGCCGCAAGTTGCATTGTGCTAAACTTGCGGCATTAGTGAATACTATTTATTATTTTATAAAACTTTTCTATCTCTATTGTAGTATCTACAATTTCATTTTGTAGATTTTTTTTTAACGAATCTTTTAATTTTACATCATCTAATAATCGTCTTATAGCATTATACATTTGTTTTTCATCAAAATTTACTATTAAACCCGTTTGATCATGAGATATCTGCTCACTTGCACCAGTAAAGTTAGTACTTATAATTGGATTATCAAAACATCTTGCTTCTGAAAGTGTTATACAATATCCTTCATGGCGTGATGATTGAACGTATATATCACAATGTTTCATAAAAGGATAAGGATTCGGATTAGTTCCTAATAGAATGTAATCATTTTCAATACCATATTCTTTTATAAGTTGTTCATATTCGACCCTCGCACTTCCGTCACCTATGCAATACCATCTAACATTATATCCATCTTCTTTTAGTTTAGCTAACACAGGAATAGTTAAATCTTGACCCTTCTCTTTGCTGAGTCGTCCAACAGTAAGGATTCTTACACCTTTAAAATCATCGTCAAAACCTGCCCCTTTATCAGCCATTTTTACTACGAATTCACTTGATACAATATTGGTGAATTCATCAGTCTTATTTTTGAAATTTGGTAAAGTATTAATAAACTTATTTTTCCCCTCATTTGATACAACAAATATCTTATCGAATTTATGATATATTTTAGAAGCAAAATTTTTATTAAATTCTATTTTTGTAATGTCAAAATGAACCCATTGAATTTTCTTTTTCGCCTTTATTTTAGTGGCCACATAATAGCTGATAAAGTCCATAGGACCAGCATAAGCAACAGCAACGTCAAATTCATGATTAATTAAAGGATAATCATTTAAAATATATTTAAAGAAGATACTTCTGTCTTTTATTACTTTTGATATTAAGTGTAAGAAGATTATATTAAAAGCTGTTACCATTTTACCTTTTTTAAGCAAATCTAAAGATATTATTTGGGGTGAATCATTCAGTACATTTTTGATATTCTTGTATCCACTTAAATATTCAATATGAACTCCGTTTGGTACAGAATTTAAAAAACCACCATACTCTTCTAGCATTAAAATAGTAATATCATACTTATCCTTCGGAATCTCAGATATCATGTTAAGCAATGCTTTTTCTGTGCCACCCACATTCATATTAATAATCATAAAAATGATTTTCTTTTGCATAATATCCCCCGATAAAATATCTTACATGCTAGAAATTTTTTTAGCTCTTTAAAGCACTAAAACTACTTTTTTGTTAATTCATAAAATTTATTAAGCTGACTAACTGTGCTGTATGGTTCTATAGAATTAAGTTCATTGGTTATTTTATTTCTAAAACTATTATCATCTATATATTTTTTTATTCCATTGTATATACTACATATATCATGATCTACTATTAAACCATCAACCGTATTATTTATTATTTCTTTTGCTGTGGGGAAACTAGTACATACAATTGGTCTTTTTAATATTTTCGCTTCACTTACAGTAAGGCCAAACCCTTCTTTTACAGATGTTTGAACATAAATGTCACACCCCTTCATATACACATATGGATTGAGCTTTTTTCCAAGTAAGATAAAATAATCATTTAGTTCATACATATTTATTAGTTCTTGAAGTTTTTTTCTTTCTGGACCTTCTCCAATCGCAAACCATTTGAAATTATAACCCGATTCTCTCAACAATTTAGCCACTCTAATTGCTCGATCATACCCTTTTGTAACATCTAACCTTCCAACTGTTAATATATTTACTAACGATTTATCATATTCATGAATCTCATATTCTTCAGCCATCTTACAAATCATATCTGGGTTGACAATATCCAATATCAAATCAACTTTTTCTGAATACTCACACCTCATTTGGGATACTGAGTTTTTAGTATAATCAGACACAGTGACAATTGTATCTATGTTTTTATAGGATTCATAGTCTAGCTCCTTGTTGAATATCGTTGAAATATAGTCATTATTAATCCAGGCTATTTTTTTTGATGATTTAACTTTTTTTGATACAAAGTATGTAGGCATACCTTGGCTGTAAGCAATAGCGACGTCATAATCCTTTTCAATAGGGGATAGTACCTTGTTTATGCTGGCAAATACAACTTGCTCGCTGTGTAAAATATTATTTATACGATAATTATTTATTCTTAGATTTAAAGAAGTTTTGATTCTATGATAAAAATACAATACGTTTTTGGTTACAGAAAATGTTTCTTTATTAACAAACCTGAAATATTCTGGAACTGGTAATATGTTGATATACTTTGGAACATACTTTTCAAAATCCCCACCTTTTTTGAAAAGCAAGAGATCAATTTCGTACTTTGATGAATCTATCATATTTAATAGGGATACTAAGCTTTTTTCTGCACCACCAATAGTTAGTGAATCAATAACAAATAGAAGCTTTTTTTTCATACAATCACCTACTTTGCTTCTTTTTCTGTTTTGAGCATTCCTTACTTTTTATCAAGAGTTCTGATTTTTCCATCTAAAAAATGCAATCAATGTTTTATAATCGTTAATCTGTCCTTTATCAATCCCTGATTCTTTTAATTGATTGACTAAATCAAGCCATTCTTTTTCATTCAATTGCTGTTTTTCCAGATTTGTTGCTGATATTAACAATGTATTAAGATCTACATCCAAAGCCAACGCTAGCTTGTTCATAACTTGAATAGAGGGGTTCTGATTTAAGTTTCTTTCGATATTACTTAAATACGACTTGGATATACACGCACGTTCAGCAAGTTCAGTTAATGATAATCCTCTTTTTTTGCGTATTTCATATATATTTTTCCCAATCATTAATTTGTACCTCTTTTTACCTATTTTTGGATATCAAAAAGAACTCTCCCTTTAAAAGAATTTTTTAAACCTTGTTGATGGCAATGCCTATTTTCGATTTATTACATTTTTTAGTTGTTAAAACACTAAACCTTTAATTTTAAAGTGTTTTGAACACAATCGATGACCCTCATTTGTTCTTCTACTTTCATATTGGAGCCCGAAGGAAGACATATACCCGTTTTAAATAACTGCTCTGACACATTTTGAATTTCGTTATGAGAATAATATCTAACCTCTTTAAAAAGGGGTTGCATATGAAGGGGTTTCCAAACAGGACGTGCTTCAATGTTTTCTTCAGCCATAGAATCCAACAATAATTTTGCCGAGATCCCGGCTTCTTTTTCATCTATTGTAAAAGTGGTGAGCCAACGATTAGAACAGGTATTTCCTAATTCAGTCATAAAATAAATTCCGGGTATATGAGCTAATTTGTGATAATATCGTTCAAATATTAATCTTCTAGCTTTCACTCTTTGTTCTAATATTTGTAATTGGGCTATTCCAATCCCAGCCAATATATTACTCATTCGATAATTAAAACCAATCTCGCTATGCTCATAATGCGGCGCAGGATCCCTTGCTTGGGTTGCTAAAAAACGAGCTTTATTTAAAGCTACAGTATCATTGGAAACGAGCATACCGCCACCGGAAGTCGAGATAATTTTATTGCCATTAAACGAATAAATACCAAATTTACCGAATGTTCCACTGGCTTTACCTTTGTATGTGGATCCAAGAGATTCGGCAGCATCCTCTATCATGGGAACATCATACTGATTGCATATTGTAATAAGTTCATCAATTTTTGCACTCTGACCATATAAATTAACAACAATTACTGCTTTAGGCAGCTCCCCTTCGTAACAAGCATCTCTAAACGCTGTTTCTAGTGCCTGAGGTGACATGTTCCATGAATCTGGCTCCGAATCAATGAATACCGGTTCTGCTCCCTGATAAAGGATTGGGTTTGCGCTTGCAACAAATGTAAGACTGGAACAGAATACTTTATCGCCCTTTTTCACATCTAACAAAGAAAGAGCCAAATGAATCGCTGCAGTTCCTGAACTTACTGCTACAGCTCCATTGGCTCCAATATAATTTGCAATTTCTTTTTCAAAGGCATCAACATTCGGCCCTAACGGTGCAATCCAGTTTGTTTTAAAAGCTTCATTAATGTATTTTTGTTCATTCCCACCCATATGAGGAGGAGATAATAAGATCCTTGATTTATTTATCACATTAGATCACTCCTTTTTTATAAATTCAGATATGAAGAATTTTTCTTTTCATTTGACCTCTATAGGCTGGGAAATAATTCTCATTAATTTCATAGAGCTTCTTTAAATTATCTATTATGTCATTATATTGATTTAAGTTGTGAATCTTCTTACCAATATAGTAGTCGTGATTATTATTATTGGTAAATGATGTTTTGAATTTAAACAGACCATCGTTTTCTTGATAACCTCCACCCAAATGAAGATCCTTTGAGCCCTTCGATATACAAAATTCAATCATAAAATCAAATAATAAATTGTTTGGTTTAAGCTCTAGATGGTTTGTTTTAGAAGCCCCTAGATGGTAATGTGAATATTCTTTACCTACAATAACCATTATTCCAGCGATAATTTCATGATTAAATTGTGCAAAAAGTAAATAGGTGTTGCTGATACTAGTATCCTTAACTTGTTCTATAAAATAATTTTCATCAAAGTAGTAGTAACTAGCTGCTTTATTTCTATCCATTGTTTCTTTATACATTTGAATAAATTTATGAATATTATTTAAATTATTTTCACCAATAAAACATGAAACATTATTCATTTTTGCTTTCTTAATATTCCTTTTGTTCATAGACGAATAATTCTGTCGTATTTCCTCTAAAGAAACTGTTAAGTCTACCGACGTTGTCTGCCTGATATATTCAATATCCATGACTTTTTCAAATATCTTATTATTCTTATAAAATGGGTGAAACCTTATTGTTTCAGCTATTATATTATTTAATGAACAATATTCACTAAATAACCGATAAAATTCCAATATTGATATGTCACTTCCTTCTACTAGTGGACCACCATAACCGTAGGGAGTTACAATATCATAAGTCTCCTCTTCATACGCGACTTTCCTTTTTATAAAGGGATAAAATATTTTAGTTGTATTATCTTCAAAGTATGCAGCAAATAATTCACCATTTTCTTTATTGGCAAATAATTTCCCATACTCATATGAATAGTAACAGTCTATATTGATAAAAGTTTTCAGTAATACATTCCATAGGGATGCTTGATCAATTATTTTAAAACAAGACATTTTACACCTCCCATAAAAAATTATAAAAACTATATTATTTTGCTGTGTTTACAGCAGAAATAACTTGTTGTTTAATTTCTTCTATTAATTCTTTGACTTCTATTTTGTCAGATTCCTGACCTTTCATATAAATCTTTATTAAGATTTCTTGCAAACTCTTTTGAGTCAATTTTTCAGAAATATCCATTAGTCTGCCTCACTCACTTTTCCAGTTTTTCAGTGCACTCGATTAAATAAAAAGTCCCCGCTATTCTTTAGTAAGCGAGGACTTTTTATTTCAGCCAATAATTCACTTTGATTGTTATATCCGTTCGGGTTATTTGCCTGCCATCTCCAAGAGTCTTCACACATTTCTTCAATATCTTTCTCAGCAACCCATCCAAGTTCTCGTTTTGCTTTGGAAGGATCAGCAAAGCAAATGGGTGCATCACCTGGTCTAGGATTCACGATCTTAAAAGGAATGTTAATTCCAGTTGCTTTTTCAAAGGCGGAAACCAGTTCTAATACACTATAACCCTTGCCAGTCCCAAGATTAAAAGCATCTACACCGGTAAATTTCGATACCTTTTCCAGCGCTCTTACATGTCCCGCTGCAAGATCAACAACATGGATATAGTCTCTAACACCAGTACCATCTATAGTTGGATAATTATTTCCATACACACTTAATTCATTAAGTTTCCCTACTGCTACTTGTGTAATAAAAGGCATAAGGTTATTTGGTATTCCGTTTGGATCTTCTCCTATAAGACCGCTTTCATGTGCACCTATTGGATTAAAGTACCTCAATAGAGCAATACTCCAGCTATGATCCGACTCATAAAGGTCACGTAAGATTTCTTCAATCATTAGCTTCGTCCGGCCATAGGGGTTCATTGCCCTAAGTGGAAAACCTTCAGAAACAGGAAAACGGTCAGGGATACCATAAACAGTTGCTGATGAACTAAATACTAAGTTTTTCACATCAAATCTTTTCATGATATTGCAGAGGATTACTGTACTTGTAATGTTGTTATGGTAATACCAGAGTGGTAAAATGACTGATTCACCTACTGCTTTAAGACCAGCAAAATGAATTACAGCTTCGATATTGTTTTCAACAAACACATTTTCTAACCCTACTGCATCTAACAAGTCAACGTTATATATTTTAAAATCTTTGCCTGTTATAATACCCACACGCTTCAATGATTCTTGTTTACTATTTATATAATTGTCAACAACTACAATTTCATATCCCGCATTTAACAATTCAATACAGGTATGACTCCCGATATATCCTGCTCCTCCGGTTATGAGTACTGCCATAAAGTCGAACCTCCGCTATCCCTTAATCTTAAGACTCAATCAATTTATATAATTTTTGTATTTCACTTTCGTTACCATAATCCATCCTTAGCACATTTGCTATAAGTCTATCTCTTATGGTTTTATCTTCAATTAATGTTCTAATTGCGGTTACAATACTATCAATATCTAACGGAGTTATAATAGCATCATGTCCATCACACGCTTGACTTTTGGCAGTAGGAAAATTAGTAATTATTACAGGTTTTCCTAAAATCTGTGCCTCGCGGATCGTAACTGCCTTTCCTTCATACCTTGATGGCTGTACATAAATATCACAAGCTTTTATATATGGGTAAGGATTTGTCTTTTTCCCCAATAAAAAGAATCTGTCTTGAAGTTCCAGTTCATTTATTAAATTCTCTAAATCAGTTTCAAGAGGCCCATATCCAACCACATACCATTCAATATTATATCCGGCGTTCACCAACACTTTACAAGCTCTTACAGCATCATCCAAACCTTTTGCATATGTTAGTCGACCAACTGTAACCAATGTTGTTTTTCCACGTTTTTTTTGAATCTCTTTTGGATCCTCTGCATTAGCCTGTTCTCTAATAAACTCGGGTGAAAGAATGTTTTCAATTACAGTTGTTTTTTCTTTTAAATCAGGGTAAATATTTAAAAATGTTTTTGAACAGCCTTCTGAAACTGCCACTATTTTGTCCAATTTATTCCATATTCTAGCATCGAGTTTCTTATTTACGTGAATATTTGAGTAATCAGTGTGGATCCATCCAATTCTTTTTTTAGCTCTTACCTTTTCACTTACAAAATAATGTGGCCATAGAAAACCTATGGCCACATCATACTCTTTATTTAGTTTAGGAAGGAATCGATTTGTTAATTCCCATCCATATTGAATTGTCAAGTAGCCTGGTTCATCAATGTTTTTCATTTTCCCATAAAAAGAACCTATATACTTTGCCATTACTCTGGATATTGCAATTGAAAAATGTCCTTCCTTTGCTATCTGATATATTGGGTTCCTGAACGATGAATATAGAGGTATTTCAGGCAACAAAGTAGGACCAGATGGTATAAATGGAAAGAAATCTCCTTCATGCTTAAATAGCATTAAATCTACATCATATTTTTCATAATCAATTTGATTTAATAATCCAATGAGACTTCTCTCAACACCGCCAATCGCCATATCAAAAGACGATATTAGAATATTTTTTTTCATTTGCAATACCTCTTATCATGTATCATTTTCACTTATTCCTTTGAACTCGCATTGGTCTGAGTTTTATTTATTATACATATGTTTTTCTCATTTATTTTTTATTACTTTCCTTATAGTAGAAATAAAAAATGGGCCGACAAAACGACTAACCGTCCTTTTCACGTTACTTTTAACTCTGGTACTAGTTGGTAACCAAGATTGGGCAAAATGATGAATTGTGTAGCTTTCATCAGTAATGTAATTCCCTCCGTTAATGTAATCATATGGGCTAAAGAATGTACGTGGATATATGACAACTTCATTTATTAATGTTTGTAATTTACCATTATTAATTAAATTAAATTCGCCACATATTTTTGTCATTATATAAGTATTAGTTGTCAAATCATATGCACCATCAGGTTTTATAAAACTTTTATTAGAATAATAATTAAGAAAGCTCCCAATAATACTATGTCCTTTAACGGCTCCCATTGTACCTGATTGTAAATACATATCATCTTCAAATCCTAAAAAGGCATCGTGGACTAAAAAGCGATCAAGAGATTTGATTACCTCTACATCAGTATCCATATAAATCCCACCGTACCGGTATAGAGCAAATAATCTTACATAATCACTAACAAAAGCAAATTTCTTTGCTTCATACGCTTCTCTAACAAATGGATTCGAATTAATATCAAAGTTACTTTCATTCCATTCGATAAACTTATAATTTTTCAGATGATCTTTCCAGCTTTTTATGCACTTTGCCACTAGCTTGGGTTTTTCCCCTTTACCAAACCAGCAAAAATGAATAATGCGTGGAATTTTCTCAAAATCATTCATAATTAACCTCATTCCAATACTTGTTTAGTTTAATAACTATAGTGATCTGGTAATCTAATTGACAAAGATTAAATAGTCACTCTTATAATAAATTCCAAGACTAATAACTTGTTCATAAAAGAAATAAATAAAGTAGCAGACTAATAAGGAGTAATAAATAAACTTTCTATTACTTTCTTTAAAAAGATAAACTATCCAGGAGATTAGAATTAAATTGTACAAACTGAAATATATATTAAATCTTGCAAAAATCCAATTTTGAGTCGCAATAAGCATAAATGTCAAACTTATTATAGATAAGTTTACAATATAATCACTTTTAGGCCATAACTGTCTGAGTTTATCTCTTCCTAGATAGGCTATTATTACAGGTACAGAATCAACCATAACCCTAATGATGTTTGCACCACCTTCTGAAAAACTACTATAATGCCCATATTGTGTATCTTCTAAAGCAGAGAAAAGTATCTCTGAAAATTGATTGAATCCCATAACTATTAAAACAGCTAAAGCTAATAGGATAAAAGTGATCTTAGTCCATGCCTCTCTTCTAACGATAAAATAGATAGGCAGAAGAACTAAAGCACTTGTATGAATTGTTGATGTAACTAAAATGATTATTAAATATTTTTTGAACTCTCCGTTTAGTAAATATTTTGTTGCACAAAAAATGATTGTAGCTGCTAAGAATTGTCTAATTCCGTTCATTGACACGGTAAACATTCCGGAGGTTATATAAACATATAAACTTAATTCAATCATTCTTGAAAATTTAATTAGAACAAGGACAATAAGTAAATTTGAAATAAGTGCTGTGGTAAAAATAAGGAATTGAGGATCTTTGGAGATACTTTGCAAAATTCCTTGAAAGATATTAAATCCAAAGTCTCCTTTAAACTCAATGTTTTGCAAACTAAAATCTTTATTTGCATAACTATGCATATACATAAAAGTATCACCAATATTATTTCGTAGACCTGATATAAGAACTAAACAAGCTAGGGAAAAAAACAAAAAGAGTTTATTTGGCTTTACAAAAGGAATACCTTGGGCTTTAGGATAAGAAAAATATCTTGCAAACAACGAAGATATATATACTACAATAAGATTAATCCATAAAATTGCCATAGCATAATATCCTTTCAGAGAATAATTAATTTGATCTTACTAATTACTTTTTAGGACTGTCTTCTTTCCTGTATTCTTAATATAAAAGTAAAGAACAATTCCAAAAGGTATTGCAAATAAAGTAGTCATTTGGTTGGGAGATTCAAACAAAAATTTAAAATTCTTAATCATAATATTGCTAGAAACGTAATGAATGGATTCTCGAAACCTTTCTTTAAAAGAAGGAGCATATTTCATAGCAACTTTTCTAAAAAAAGAAAAGCCTCTAGGGTTTCTTTGATATTGTTTTATAATATTCATGCTCGATCCATCTGCCAAATATTCAACATGGCAAAGGATTTCATTCATAATGAGCAATGGACATAGTTGATCAATTAAAATATATTTGTAACTTAGAGGGCAGTATTTTTCTCCTGGAAAGATAGGATAAGATGGTGTTTTTCTTATCAATTCTGATCTGTATACCAGTTTTTTATCTCCTTTCACCTTATTTTTCCCATATAGATCTGAAAGTGTAGATGTCACCAAGTTTTTTGGCATGCTGGTTCCAATAATTTCTCCGTTTTTAGTAGCATCTAACCCAACAATACCCGCATACCTTTCACTTCCATGTTCTTTCCAAAACGAAGTGATCTTTTCTACAGCATCATCAGGCATATAATCATCGGAATCAATACAAACATTGAGCTCTGTTTTAATTAATTCATAAGCTGTATTGTGTGCACCGTGCATGCCTTTATTTTCTTGGTATTGGTACCGGATTGGAACAATACTTTCTAAAATCCAACTCTCAACTAATTCCTTCGTGTTATCTGTAGATCCATCATCAATAATTAACCAAACAAAATCTTTGCACGTTTGTCTTTTCAAACTTTCGTAACATAAATGAAGGGTATACCCACGGTTAAATGTTGGAGTGAAGATAGTTAGAATCTGAATCATGGCATAATCTCCAATCAGTGTTTTCTATCTGTTTTCTAAACCTTTTCTATATAATATTTAGATAAGCTGTTGGCCATCGTAACAATATCGTAACCATTTTTAATCAATTGTTGAGATGTGTCTGTATGTTCAAAAGATAAATTGAGAATTTTGTCAGCCCATACTTCAGGTGAATCCCTTATATTTAAGTATTTTACTAGTCCCGTTAGATTGCTTTCTTTTGAAATTGTGTCTGATACAACACATTGCAAACCAGCTGCCTGTGCTTCTATCAGAGCAACTGGTGCCCCTTCAAAAAAAGAAGGGAAAAGGAATAAATCCATTGCTTGCATAAGCTGGGTGATATCTTTCCTAAGCCCCAAAAATTTCACAGCTGAATGTAATCCTAAGTTAGCTACTTTCTTTTCTATTGTTAGACGTGTATCACCTTCCCCAACCAACAATAGCATTGAACTTGGATGTCTTTTATGTATTGATTTAAAAACATCTACTAGGAATTCATGGTTTTTAGACTTATGAAATCTACCTACATGACCAATAACGAGTTGATCTTTGATATTCAGTTTTCCCCTAGTATCGATTCTAACTTTCTCGTTATATTTAAATTCATCCAAATTAATTGCGTTTTTTAAAATTGTTACTTTATCTGCATCGATTTTTTTTTTCCCAAATAACCATTCAGCTGCATTATTTGAACAAGCAAAATACTCGCTTGGATTATTTTTCATAACCGTTCTTGCATATAGCCTAAAGGGCAGTTTATAGTCGATACCTAAATCACTTGTATGGCTATGCGCAATCCTACATTGAACACCCGCACGTTTTGCTGCTCTCAAAACAAAACTGCTGTTTTCGTTTATATGAGCGTGAACTACCTTATATTCTGGATGATTTACAAAAAAGTCATCAAGAAGCTTGAAGTATAAACGATAATTTCCAGGCTTTATTTGTGGCATCCGATAGATCTTTCCACCTAGGTTTAAAATTTCTTGATCGTAATGCCCTTCTTCATCTCGATGAACCATAAAATCAAACTGAATTTTGCTGCGGTTTATTTGTCGGTAATAATTCATAAGCATCGTTTCAAGTCCACCACGATTCATAATGGTAACGACCTGAAGTATACGTATCGGTTTCAAGTTTTCCTCACCTCTATCTCACGATTTTTCGGAGCTGCTGTATGGCTAATAACATAAAATATAAGCCCCCTGCAAATCGCATTTTTGCACAAAAATAAAACGCCCTCCAAAAAATTGAAAATTCCGATAACTCCAATTGTTTGAATGAACGTTTTATACGTTGATCATTTAAAATATGGCTTATTTTCCTAAGCTTTAGAAAAGGCGGTGAATTATTTGCAGTACTGATTGTATTTAATCCAAGCCCAAGTGTATTAAGACAAATACGATTATTTAAGGCTTTATAGTAGTCCTTATTCATACTTTTATTTTCTATAAATTCACTAATTTTCCCATAGAGATTAAACCATTGATCTATAAGGTTTGGGTTATAGCCAGCTGAAACTGAAGAACTATTATTTCTCCAGTAATGATAGTATGGACTATTTAAGAATACAAATGATTTAGCATAATAAAATGCTTCAATGTTAAAAAGAGAATCTTCATTAGTACCAATTTCCATTAGATCTGTAAAAAGGAGGTTATTTTCTATCAACATTTCTGTACGGTATATTTTTGACCATACCGTTCCCCAAGCATCAAGAAATTCTGGATTTGCAACTTCTTCATTTAATGGACCCACTAATCGTCTCAGAATTTTTGCATTTAACTCTTCCTTATCGTATTGTACCTTTTCAGGCAGATTGAAATTCTTTACTTTAGAATGACTTCCAAACTCTCGTACGTAAGTACACATAACTATATCTGCATCTTCTTTTAAAGCAGCATTATACATTTCTTCGTACATTTTTACATTAATCCAATCATCTGAGTCAACAAAACCAATATAATCCCCTGTAGCAAATCTAATTCCATGATTTCTCGCAGATGAAACACCGCTATTTGGTTTATCAATTACTTTCAATCGATTGTCCTTTACCGAGTACTCTTGCAAGATCTTTCCACTCGAGTCTGTTGAACCATCATTGATAGCAATAATTTCTATCTCTATTAGAGTTTGAGATAACAAACTATCTAAACATCTCCTAAGATAACTTTCCACGTTATAAATAGGCACTACTATACTTACTTTTGGTCTCATGTTCTTCCCCCACTATATACCCTGAATAAATTTCACTAAGTTCTAATCCTACCCGGGCCAGAGAGTACCCTTTTACAATTTTCTGACTTTCTATCCCCATTTGTGTTAAGAGCTCTCTAGAGTGAAACAATTCGATTAACCTAGAACTAAACTGGTGAATGTCATTTGGTGGCACAATGTACCCATTTAGACCATTTTTCACGAGTTCAGAATGTCCTCTATTTACGCTTGCTATAATAGGTAAACCACATGACATAGCCTCCAGAATATTTACAGGGAGTCCCTCTCTTAAACTTGATGCAACAGCTACATCACTTATTTTTAATAAAGTGACTATATCAGTTCGATATCCAAGAAAATCGACTTTCTCGATAACCCCCAGTTTGATAGCAAGTTGTTTACACTCTTCTAGCAGAGGTCCGTCTCCAGCTACTAAAAGTTTAGAATAGGGTATTTCATCTTTAATTCTAGCTAATGACTTAATTAATAACTGCTGGTTCTTATTTTTATTAAATTCAGCAGCGTAAAACATTAAGAAATCTTCATCATTGTATCCATATTCTGTCCTCAAAATAGACTTGTGAAAAGTTTTTACTGGGAAAAAGAGGTCCGTATTAACCCCCACCCCATGAACATGCTTTATAGTTTGAGCTTTAAAATTTTTCTTGTTTGCTAAATTATTATCCTCTTCATTTATGGTAATTAGACAATCTGTATATTTAGCAAGCATCTTTTCAATTGGATAGTAAAGAAACCAGTTTAAAATAGGTGCACCTTTACAAAAATGAAAGCCATGCGCTGTATAGATCAATTTAGTACCGTTATTTCTAGAAAAACGAGCGGCTAATCGCGCCAGTACACCTCCCATTGGGGTATGGCAGTGGATAATTTGATACTTATTTTGATCAATTATGTTCTTTAGTTCCTTATATGCAATAATATTTTTCATGCTGAAGGGTGATCTTTGTATTGGGATATTATATTTTTTATCAACATATGGAAGCATCATCTTACCGGATGCAGCGACATGAACTTCCCATCCCTGGTCTTTAAACCATTTAAGATACGGTAAATGAAATGCCTTAAAATGATAGTCAACCGTTGCACAAAAAAACACCTTTTTTTTCATTTAACATCATCCATCCATTTTAGCTATTTATCTAATAAGCTCCTTGTCTATAACTGTTGTCAAATAGTCCAGCAAGTTTTTTCTCAAATCCTCGCGCTGTAGTGCAAACTCAATTGTCGTTTGAATGAATCCCATTTTTTCTCCTACATCATATCGAACACCATCAAAATCATAGGCATATACTGCTTCGTATTTGTTCAAACCTGCGATTGCATCTGTTAATTGTATTTCTCCGCCAGCACCCGGATCCTGATTACCCAGTATATCGAAAATTCTCGGATTCAGGATATATCTGCCCATAATAGCTAGGTTCGAAGGCGATTCATCTTGTTTTGGCTTCTCTATCAAGCTATTAACACTGTAAAATTTATCTTCAATCATATTCCCATCGACGATTCCATAGCGTGAAACCTCATGATCTGCTACTTTTTGGACACCCAATATAGAGGCATTGTACCTTTCATACTGTTCGATCATTTGTTTAAGGCACGGTTTTTCTGCCTGCACAATGTCATCACCTAAGAGGACTGCAAATGGCTCATTTCCAATGAATTTCCGTGCACACCAGATTGCGTGCCCGAGTCCCTTTGGCTCTTTCTGCCGGATATAATGAATATCAACGAGTTTTGAAGATTTTTGGACTTCACCAAGCAGTTCAAATTTTCCTTTTTCGAAAAGGTTTTGTTCTAATTCAAAAGAATGGTCAAAATGATCTTCAATGGCTCTTTTTCCTTTTCCTGTCACAATGATGATATCTTCGATCCCTGATTCGATGGCCTCTTCGACAATATACTGGATCGTTGGCTTATCCACGACTGGCAGCATTTCTTTTGGCATAGCTTTAGTTGCTGGCAAGAACCTCGTTCCGAGTCCTGCAGCTGGTATAATCGCCTTTTTTACTTTCATGTTACACACTCCTAAACCTAAATTGGCATTAATGTTCGGGTTGAATTCCGGTTATTTGCTAGGGACACTAACCTATCCCTTAGTTCTCCTTTTTCCATGCTTGAAAACGTTGCAATGATTTCCTCAATTTCTTGAATATATAGTTCGGAGGTTTTACCTATATAAATTTTTGGATAGACTTGCTGCTCATGAACTTCTTCTTCCTTCAGTAACTCTTCAAACAGCTTTTCTCCTGCTCTTATACCCGTGAATTCTATTCCTATGTCATCCACTGAGTATCCAGAAAGTTTAATCAAATTCTTGGCAAGATCGACAATCTTGACTGGATCTCCCATGTCTAAAACAAAAATCTCACCACCATGTGCTAGAGCCCCAGCTTGGAGAACTAACCTAGAAGCTTCGGGAATGGTCATGAAATAACGGACCATATCGGGATGCGTTACTGTAACTGGTCCGCCTTTTTCTATTTGCTTCTTAAAGAGCGGGATAACGCTGCCGCGGCTACCCAATACATTCCCGAATCGGACCGCAACAAATTTTGTTTCGCTGTTTGCATCCATGGATTGGATAATCATTTCTGATAACCTTTTTGTGGAACCCATGACACTTGTTGGATTTACAGCTTTATCCGAAGAGATCATGACAAATGTTTTGACATCATGCCAGCTTGCCGCATTAGCCGCATTTAAAGTTCCAATCATATTGTTTTTTACAGCTTCTTCCGGATTGCACTCCATTAACGGTACATGCTTATGGGCAGCTGCGTGGTAAACTACATCTGGCTGATATGTACTCATGACTGACATCATTTTCTTAGCATCCTGCAAGTCGGCGATTTCAGGTATGAATTCAATATTTGAATCGCTAAAATTTTCTTTTAACTCCATCTCAATTGAGTAGATACTATTTTCTCCATGACCCAATAAAACTAATTTTCCAGGATTAAATCTTGAGATTTGCCGGCAAATTTCTGAACCGATTGAACCTCCTGCACCTGTTACCAATACCACTTTATTAGTGATATTTTCTGAAATACTATCAATATCCAAAACGATCTGTTCTCTTCCTAACAGATCTTCCACCTGTACATCCCGAAATTGGTTAACCGAAATCTTTCCAGTCATTAGATCCTCAAGCATGGGGAGAATTTGTGTTTTTGCTGTAGTTTTTGCGCATTCTTGAAAAATGATATTCAATTCCTTTTTACTTAACGATGGAATGGCAATCACAACGTTCTCAATATATAAATCTTGAACCGCTTTTTCTATTTCTCCAACTCCCCCGATTACGGGAATTCCTAGAATATCAAGATGATGTTTTTTTTGATCATCATCAATAAATCCCACTGGATTTAACCCTGCTTCATTGTTTTTTAATAATTGCCTTGCCACCATTGTGCCTGCAGAGCCTGCTCCAATTATGAGTGTTCTTTTTTTATTATCGTCTCGATTCAGTAATGAATCCCGATACATTCTCCAACAGAAGCGGGACCCGCCGATAAGCAAAATATGCAATAGCCATGTTACAGCCAGTAGCCGGAAATATGTCTCATTCAATATCAGTTGCTGGAGGATAGCTGCGGTAATGATAGAAGCAGTCACTGCTTTAAGAATTATGAATAATTCCCCAACACTCGCGTATTCCCATGACTTTTTATAAAGATTAAATGTAAATGAAAAAAAATGATGGCTAACCAGGATTGTTAAGGAACTGATGATAATGGGCAGTGTTACTACATGAATACTGGAACTCACTAGAAATCTGCTAAAAAAAATAGCGGTTAAAACAATGCATGAGTCAACAATGATAAATAATGAGAGCCTTTGTCGGTAGGTCATATTTTCCCTCCTTTCTAAAAGATTTTAATTTTAATCAATCATTAATTGTCTCTTCTTGATGGCATAGTCAATCAATTTTCTGATTTCTTCCAGCTGTTCCTTGGTTGCATCCTGATTGATATACCTAACGGCTTTCTTAATCGATTTAGGGAATTTATCAAAGTCTTTCATTATTACAACTCCTTATAAATAAAGTTCTTAATTATATGATTTTCTTGAAAGCACATAATTAAGAACTTTAATTAAAAATGTGGGCATCTAACCCGTCCTCACACCACACTACCGACGACTCGCGTCTAAGGTTCTTCAACCCACAGCATGATCGAGTGCCTCCATTGATAACGGCAAGGAGACATCACCCAAAATCTTAATAAAACTCATTATATTAACGCACGAAATATTCTTTATAACGAACAAAAGGAGTAAAAAAAAATCCTAACTATTTTCATTTAAAATAGCACCATAGAACTTCGCTTTTGCGAACTTCAACGCTTTTATCGCTTCAATTGCTTTTTCCAATCCCGTTTTGCCTTTACTTATCACAAGTATGACGCCATCGCATTTATTCGCTAATAGCTTGGAATCTGAAATATCATTTACTGGTGGTGAATCAATTAAGATAGCATCATATTGCTGTATTGTTGTTTCTAACAGTTCTTGCATCCTTAACGACCCGAGTAATTCTCCAGGATTAGAAGGAACGGTACCACTAGTCAGTATTTCTAATCTACCTATCTCCGTTCGGTAGACAGCTTCTTCAAAATTAGTTTTGCCGTTAAGAACATTAGTTAATCCTACTTCATTAGAAGTCTTAAAAATGGAATGAAGGACTGGTTTACGTAAATTCGCATCAATCAAAAGCACCTTTTCCTTTTGCTGTGCCATTGATACTGCCAGATTTGCTGCAGTAGTGGATTTGCCCTCACCTGTACACGGAGATGTAATAAGCAAGATGCTTTTTTTTCCCCCAGTTGAAAAATGAATATTAGTACGGATCGTTCTAAAATGCTCAGATATGATAGAATCGGGATTTGAATATGAAACCAAGTTTCTCTTTTGTACCCTACCGAATAATTTTTGTTTATTTAGAAACAATTGTCTCACCTCTATGCTTATGTACCAATTTATGATGACTTCGCTTTTTAGTATTCTTCCTATTCATTCTAGGCACGCGTCCTAAGACTTGTAGACCTAAAAAATCTTCGATATCTCGTTCTGATTTTATTGTTCCATCTAATGACTCTAGAAAGAAAGTTAATCCTATTCCAGCTATCAACCCGAATAAAAAAGCGATAATGATTGTTTTATTCTTATTTTCATTTATAGGGTAAGGATTCACTTTCGCGTCGGAGAGGTATTTAACATCGTTGAAATTTACAATTTTAGGTATTTCTTCCTTAAACACTTTTGCAGTAGTATTCGCAATGTCTGCAGCTAGATAGGCATCAGAATCGACTACATTGATACTTACTACTTGTGAACCTTCTATACTTTGGACACTGATTTGTCCAGCTAGTTCCCCAGTTGATTTTTCTAAATCCAACTCTTTAATTACTTTTTCCAACACAGTTGAATCTCTAATAATGACCTGGAGAGTTTTCATATACTCGGCATCTGCACCAATAATAATTCTTGTTGATGACTGATAAAGATACGTAGTGTTTAAATTGCTATAAATTATACCAACTGAAGTTGAAAGAATTGTAAACACTAAAATTACCCAAAATCTCTTCTTTATAACATTGAACAACTCTTTTAGGTTAATATCCTTGGCTGGCTTTTCATTAATATTATTCATATGCTTTGAATTTGTCATTGAACCACCTTAATAACAGATTTGTTCTAGATATAAAACATAAAAATTTTAAAAAAATTACGTTTGCTATTTCTATTTCAACAAACTTATTTTAGTTCTTTATAAAGAACATGTCAAGAGCGGCCTTGTTATTTTTTTTACATTTCAGAACTATTTATTTAATAGTTTTCTATGGTTTCTTGAATGTTTAGTCTAAGCAAATTGAGCTTTTCCTTCCTTTAGAAGATCACCTTTATCGGTATATTTTGGAGGTTGTTCTTGATAAAGAATTCCTGATTGCTAAACTGGCGTCATGCTACCCTTCAGTTTATTCGAGAGTCGCTTTTCTTTAATTCATTTTGCATATTCATGTGAAGGGCGCTTGCTCTTAAATAAGTATTAAAAAGTTTTCTTAATTATGACATGAGCTAAAATAAGTTTTGCTTTTTATACCATATGATTCCGATTTCTCTGTCGCCGAAAAATTTAAAAAAATATCCGCATCCTCTCAGCGATAAACAAATTTAGTATTTTCGCCCGAAGCACGAGATCAAGGCAACAAAAAAACAGAGCAGCCACAAAAAAGCCAGGCCTGCCCTGTTATTTGTTATCTCGCACTTCTCTGCCCTAAACGGCATTCAGCATGTTAAATTGCGCTTTTACCAACTGATAGTAGTGTCCTTTAGCTTGCATTAGCTCATCGTGGTTGCCGCTTTCAATGATTTGTCCATGGTCAAGGACAAAGATTTTATCCGCTTCACGTATCGTTGACAAGCGGTGGGCAATCATTATTGCCGTCCGTCCATTGAGCAATGTTTTTAAGGCTGTTTGGATCTTCATCTCAGTTTCGGTATCAATGCTTGCTGTCGCTTCATCAAGAATCAAGATTTTCGGATCAGCAAGCAAAGCTCTCGCGAACGAAAGAAGCTGCCTCTCTCCAACCGACAGGACATTTCCTCTTTCTTCAACTTCTGTGTCATAGCCTTTTGACAGCTTTTGAATGAACGCATCCGCACCGACTGCCTCTGCCGCTTTTATCACGTCTTCTTCTGATGCATCCGGGCGGCCAAAACGGATATTTTCCATAATCGTCCCAGAGAAAATAAATGTGTCCTGCAACACCACACTAATTTGCTGCCTGATGCTGTGTAGTGAGACATCCGTTAAATTATGTCCGTCGATTTTGACGGCACCGCTGACCGGATCATAAAACCTGCTGATCAGGCTGGCAATTGTTGTTTTTCCAGAGCCTGTATGACCTACAAGAGCAACCGTTTCACCAGCCTTAATACTCAGATTAATTCCTTTTAAAGCAATGCGATTTTCATCATATGAAAATACGACATTTTCAAAATCAATATTCCCTTTTATATCCTGTAAATCGACGGCATTGCTTTTTTCTGAGACAATTGGCTGCTCATCGAGAAATTCAAAAATTCTTTCCGAAGACGCCATTCCCATCAATAACTGGTTATACACCATACCAAGCCTGGAGATCGGTTCCCAGAACATGCCTAAATAAAAAGCAAATGACACGAAGACACCGATGGAAAGATCGTTCCCCTGGATTAAATAAGTACCGAACCAGATGAGGACAGCTGTGCCGAGTGCATTTGTCAATTCGACAAGCGGCCGGAACATCGCATTTTTTTGCGAAGCTTCCCGCCAGCTTTCAAAGGTTTCTGTATTGATTCCATCAAAGAAAGACATGTTTTCCCGCTCCTGGGTGAAGGACTGGGTAACTCTGATTCCCTGGATGCTTTCATTTAAATGCGAATTCAGCTTTGACTGCTTCAAGCGCACCGTTTGCCAGGAACGGCGAATGTTGCGGCGCAGGCTGGTCGAAATGAAGAACATAATCGGTAAGATCACCATAACGGCAAGCGTCAATTCTGGACTCAGCGTAAAAAGAATCACAAAAATGCCGATTAGCAAAATCATATCCATTAATAAATTGATGACACCATTTGTGAACAGCTCCTGCAAGGAGTTGATGTCATTCATAATCCTGACAAGAATAGAACCAGCCGAGCGTGATTCGAAAAAGCGGTGTGACAGACCCTGTACATGCGTAAATAAATGCTTACGCAAATCGAAGATGACACTTTGGCCGAGCTCATTCATCCAACGGATCCGAAAGATGTTCGCTAGATAGGAAGCAGCGTATAACCCGGCAATAATAAGAATGAGCATCACAAGTAAATTTGCATCTTGATTTTCAATCGCCTTATCAAGCGTATATACGCCAATTAATATCGGAATGATGAGCCGAACGGCGGTCGTAATCAGCACCATGACGATCGATAAAGGAAGCAAGTTTTTCCGGTATGGCTTCATATAGCTAAATAAACGGGCCATTTGCTTCCAATTAAAAGGCTTCTCAATAACCTGGTCAGTCGAATACTGGAACCGTTGCATTACGCGTTCGTTTATCTGTTTCTTTTTCAAGACGTCGCACCTCCTCAGCCTGTTTGCGATTGCAGAATTCTTTGATGATCCTTGTATTGGATATCAAAGATACGCTGGTATGGGCCTTTGTTCTTTAACAATTCATCATGGATGCCCCGTTCGGCAATCCGGCCGTTTTCGAGGACGAGAATTTCATCCGCATGTTTTAAGGACGAAATGCGGTGGGCGATAATGATCGTCGTTCTTCCCTTCATTACCTCCATCAACCCTTTTTGGATGTTAAATTCGGTTTCCATATCGACTGCGCTCGTCGCATCATCCAGTATTAATATACTTGGGTCTACACAGATTGCCCGCGCAATCGCGATTCTTTGCTTTTGTCCGCCCGATAAACCCATACCTCTTTCACCAAGCATCGTATCATAGCCGTCCGGAAGCTCCAGAATAAACTGATGTGCCTGGGCTCTTTTGGCTGCCTCAATGATTTCGTCCATTGTCGCTTCCGGGCGCCCGTATGAAATGTTTGCTTTTATCGATGAGGAAAACAAAAAAGACTCCTGCAATACGAAGCCAATATTGCTTCGCAACGATTTCAACGAGTACTCATTAACATTTTTTCCATCAATTACAACGTCCCCGGCCACAGGCTCATAAAAACGCGTCATTAGTTGGGTAATACTCGTTTTCCCTGAGCCTGTCGAGCCGATCAACCCAATAACCTTGCCTGGAGCAGCTTCAAACGAGATGTTGTAAAGGGCATCCTTCTCCTCGCTTCCATAACGAAGGGTTACATCATCAAATTTAATTCTGCCATCAAGCTTTTCTTTTATAATAGGCTGCTCTTTTTCAACAATTTCATTGTCCACTTCCAAAATCTCAAGAAGCCGTTCACCTGAGGCTTTTGCCTGTGAAAATAAATTGATGACGAAGCCGAGGTTCATGATTGGCCACATAATATACCAGACAAGGCTGTAAAACGCCACCAATTCGCCCGGGTTCAGGCTGCCGTTCATGACAAGAAAGCCGCCGTACGAAAGCAAAAGCACTACGCTGATGTTTCCGAGGAACTCCATTAAAGGAAAATATTTTGCCCAAATCTCAGAGGTAAACAAATATTGGTCCCGATAGTCGCTGTTTGATCGATTAAATTTTCCAATCTCAAAATCTTCGCGAGACAGTGATTTTACGGTATTGATCCCGCTGATGTTTTCCTGAACCTTCGTATTCAGTTTCCCGAACGACTTACGAATCTCCCTGAAAGCTGGATGAACAGCTTTATCAAACTTGTAAACCACGATGGCCAGAAATGGCAAGGTGGCAAGCGTAACAAAGGTCAGTGATGGCGAATAATAAAACATAACCGAAAAACTGAAAGCAATCAGTAAAGCAAAGCGGATCAGTTCAGCAAACCCCATCGACAAAAAGAAGCGGAACCCCTCCACATCCGCCGTCAGGCGCGACATCAAATCGCCTGTTTTCGCATTATCGTAATATCTGAATGGCATAAACTGCAGCTTCTCATATAAGACGTTTCTTAGCTTATAAACAGAAGTTATCCCAAATAAATCCCCTGTATACTGGTGAATATAAGTCGCTGCCCCCTTGACAATCATGATTGCGATAAACCCGACTGCCAAATATGGAATCCAATCATATTGCCCGCCGAGAACAACCTTGTCAATAGTCAGCTGCAGAATCATCGGATAGACAACGGTAATCGCTGTCATCAATAACAGGAAGACGATTGACCAAATAAAATAATTCTTATAAGGCCAATAATACTGTTTCAATTTTTTAAAAGTCTCCATTCATTTTTCCTCCCCTCTCTTGCAGTAAACAATTCAGAAAAATAAAAAAGAACGTAATAATAAATATATCGGTTTTCGAAATATTTATCCACCCCTTTGCGTTATTTTTCCATTTTTTTATTCGGATAATTTTTAAGCATTTTCGCGATATTGGATCTTTGGGTAAAAAAATTCGCAAAAAAAGATTGACCGAATCCGGTCAATCTTTTTAGCGTAACTTATTCGCTCTTTTCCAGTTCATCAAGCACTCTGTTGACACGTTTTTCAAGCATTTTCATTCCGCTGCCGCCCGCCTGGAAGTGTCGGAGCTTACCTTCCTTGTCAAATACATAGTAGGCAGGAACGTACTGATTTTCAAATGCTTCTGTTAATTTATGCTCGCTGTCAACAAAGATCGGCTGGCTGATCCCGTGTTCTTCTGCGACCCGTTTAATTTCATCCAGGTTTAAATCGTCTTCTGAACGAGGCATATGGACGGCAATCACATTCAGCTTATCTTTATAATCGTCCCTAAATTGGTTTACCTGCGGCATTGCCTCTTTACATAAGTGACAGCTGATCGACCAAAAATGGATTAATGAAGGTTTGTCACCGACGAGTTGAGCTCTTGTTACCTGACCGTTTAACCATTCTGTTGCACCGTTTAATTCCGGCATTGGTTCACGTAATTTCATCTTAAACGACTCCTTTATTTTCGCAAAGTATCTCTGCTTCCTGACATAAATGATGCGAGAAAAGACCTAACATTGGTTAGGTCTTCCTTGATTGTTGATGTGACGCTGATGATTAAAGTGTTGCTTGGCCAGGCTTCCAGTTTGCCGGACATAGTCCGCCAGTTTGAAGAGCTTGAAGAACACGTAAAGTTTCATCGACATCACGGCCAATGTTGTTATGGTTGACAACGGAATACATTAATTCGCCTTCTGGGCTGATAATGTAAAGACCGCGCAGCGCGACGCCTTCTTCTTCAATCAATACGCCGTATTCACGGGCTACAACATGGTTTGTGTCAGCTGCAAGCGGATAGTTCAGGTCGCCAAGTCCATTATCTTTGCGGTCTGTTTTAATCCAGGCAAGATGAGTATGAATCGTATCAGTAGAAACACCGATAACTTCGGCATCCAAGTCTTCAAATTCATCATAGCGGTCAGATAAAGCTGTAATTTCAGTAGGACATACGAAGGTAAAATCCATTGGATAAAAGAAAAGAACAGTCCACTTGTCATTCTTCATATTTTCCTCGAGACTCACTTTTCCGAATTCTTTGTTTGCCAATACTGCGTCCATTTCAAAACGGGGTGCTTGTTTTCCTACCATACGTTCAGGCATGTTGAAATCCCTCCATCATTGTTAGTAAATGAGCAAACTCTGAAAGTTTGTCCCATTAAATCCTCAACATTGTCCATTATAGTGTAAATCATATTTGGAGTCAAAACTAAATAGGAATTAATCTAAATAGTTTTAGCGTAAAAATCCCATTGCATGTTCTGCCCTTATAGTTGGGAAATTAAGCAATCTTTTATATCAATTTTGAGCGGATTTGAATTGCAGATAGTCTGCAATAAAGCTAATCGCTTTTTCAATTGCCGCTTCATTTGGGTTAAGCTTCGAATGATGAAGACCATATTCAGAATCAACACCGAGCCAGAACATAAACCCGGGGATCTCTGCCAGCATATAACCAAAATCTTCGCCGGTCATCGCTTCTTTACAATGGATGACATCGATCCCTGAACGCTGCTCGGCATATTCAATAAATTCCCTGGTCAAAACTTCTTCATTATAAACCTGATGGTACATGGAGCCATAGTCGACAGCTGCCTGGCATTGATAGCCGGTTTCAATCCCATTGACCAATGCGATGATCCGTTCTTTAACTCGTGCCATTGACTCGGCGGAGAGTGTGCGAATCGTCCCTTCCAACCGAGCCGTCTCCGCAATCACGTTTTGTACGGTACCCCCGGTTATCTTGCCGATCGTCACAACCGCACTGTCAAGCGGGTCAACGTTTCTTGAGACGACCGATTGCAGTTGTGTCACTAAAGCACAGGCTGCAACAATCATATCATTGGTTTGATGAGGGTATGCAGCATGTCCGCCTTTTCCCTTTAAGTCAATAAACAGTTCGGAAGTATTGGCAAAAAGAAGGCCTTCTTTTACCCCAATCGAACCGACCGGATATTCTGGAGCAATATGGAGAGCAATGATCATATCAGGCTGCCATCCAGCCATAATTTCTGACTTTAACATCGGTTCAGCCCCGCCCGGTCCTTCTTCGGCCGGTTGGAAAATAAATAACAGATCATCATCGATTGCCTTATTGACAAAATGGGTGATCAAGCCGAGCGCGATACTCATATGAAAATCATGCCCACAGGCATGCATGTGTCCTTCATGTACTGAAAGGCAGTCGAGTCCGGTTTCCTCATGTATCGGCAGCCCGTCAATATCAGCCCGGTAGCCAATTGTTTGCTTTGGCTTCATTCCTTGTATTTTCACAAACAGGCCAGTACGCCATTTCTTTATTTCGAGCCTTTCCTGAGGCATTTTGGAAAGATAATTCAGTAAGTATTGCTGCGTTTTATACTCTTGAAAACCAAGCTCGGGTATTTGATGAAGCTCGCGGCGAATTTTTATAAATGGATTAATGGCTGCAGTCACTTTCTTCCAGCCTCCCCTCACATGTATTTAGTACGGCGGTCAAAATTGAAACAACCCTGCCGCATCAACAGGCGACAAGGTCGGTAAAGCCCTTTGGCTTAATTTTAGAGCTGGCGAAGCTCTTGTTTAATTTCTGTCTTCGATTTTGTTTTTTCATCGATCTCTTTAATGACGCGTGCAGGTGTGCCAGCAACAACTGTGTATGGCGGAACATCCTCAATAACAATTGCGCCTGCAGCAACAACAGCACCTTTCCCTACTGTCACGCCTTCTAAAACAACTGCGTTCGCACCAATCACAACATCATCTTCAACAATGACCGGCTTTGCGGACGGTGGTTCAATAACACCAGCCAATACAGAACCAGCACCAATGTGGCAATTTTTCCCAACAGTTGCACGGCCGCCAAGAACAACATTCATGTCAATCATTGTTCCTTCGCCAACAACAGCACCGATATTGATGCTTGCTCCCATCATAATAACGGCGTTATCGCCAATTTCAACCTGGTCGCGGATAATCGCACCCGGCTCAATTCGCGCTTTAATATTTTTCATATCCAATAATGGAATCGCTGAGTTGCGGCGATCATTTTCAATGACATAGTCTTCGATTTTTGCAGAATTTGCTTCAAGAGCCGAACTGATTTCAGACCATTCTCCAAATATAACTCCTGTATTTCCGTTTATAAAAGTTTTGGCACTTGCACCAAAATCAATCCCTTCGAGGTCCCCGTTTACATAAACCTTTACCGGTGTAGATTTCGTGCTATTCTGTATGAACGAAATGATTTCGTTTGCATCCATCATCTTCATTGAAAATCCTCCTATTATGTACATGCTAAAAATACTTTATCAAACAAAAGCGTTGAAAACAAGAATTTTTACTGGACTGATTCTGCGATATGTTCCTGGATCAATGCAGCGAATGCCTGAACCTGTTTAAGCTGGAAGTTGGACTCATAACCAAGAAGCCACGTATCCCTTTTCAGCGGCTGTTTATGTTCATCTAATAACGGGATTTTAAAAATATCTTTATCTTCACCATTCAGGGTGATCGCCGGGAGAATTGCATATCCGATCCCATTAAATGTCATCTGCTTGCATGTTTCAATTTGATCGACGACAACTGTTCTTTTCGGGGCGGTTTTAAACTGGCGCAGCCACCAATCTTGAATTTCCTGATAATAATTGGAGTCGCTTTTAAATTGGATGAACGGGCGGTCTGTTTCCAATACCTGCTCCGGCTTTGTAATTTCAGTATCAACAAGATAAAGCTTATCTTCAAACAAGTGAATTTTAACGCCCTTCCAATCAGGTGTGCCCCTGATAATTCCGATATGGGCTTGATCGTCATAAAGAGCTCTTAATATTTCACTGCTCCAGCCGGTTATAAGCGAAATTTTCACTTGGGGATAGCGGCTGACAAACTTCTTCAGGACAAGCGGCAGCCAATTTTGCCCGACAATTGAAGCGACGGCGATTTTCAATGTTCCCGACACTTCTGAGTTTAAAGCATGGATCGACTCACGTACCTTTTCTTCCTTTGCGAGCACTTCATTTACGAATTTAATGACATGCTCCCCGGCCGGCGTAAGTGTCAGGCCTTTTTGCGAGCGGATGAACAGCTTTACTTCCCATTCTTTTTCAATATTCTGCAGACGCTGTGATAATGCCGGCTGCGACACAAATAATCGTTCAGCCGCTCTTCTCATATTTTTTTCCTGGGCAAGCACCGACAAGAGCTGAAACTCGGACAATGAAGACATCTAAAAGCTCCTTATAAGTTTTTTTTATATCATATGTTCATATTTTTAAAATATCATTATCACTGGGGAAAATCTATAATAATGGAGGGTGGTGAGATCATGGAGCATATCGCTTTAATCGGAATTGGATTGATTGCTGCTTTTATTGGGACGCTTGCCGGCAGCGGCGGATTGATCGGGATGCCGTCGATGCTGCTGTTAGGCATACCCGTTCATACTGCGATTGCCTCCGCAAAATTTTCGAATATTTTCAGCTCCTTCTCGAGCTTTTTTGTGCTGCTGAAAAGAAAGCATATTTCCTTTAAATCTGCGATAAAAACAGCTCCGTTTGCGCTTGGCGGAGGTGTTTGCGGCGGGTTGTTGGCTAACTCGATTTCTGACAAAACAATGACGATTGCCGCGATCATTCTATTAAGCATTGCATTCATTCTTACGTTCGTAAAAAAACCACAGCAACAGGAGATAACGTCGGCTGAGACAGGAACCGATATTTATCCATATTTATTCGGGATCAGTGTATACGATGGCATGTTTGGACCGGGACAGGCTACCTTGCTAATGTACACATATTTGCATAAAGGCCTCTCCTACATCAAAGCCATGGCATACACCCGCTTCCAAACCTTTATAAGTTGTTTCGGAGCACTATTCTCTTATATTGCCGGCGGCGCGTTCGATTTATCGATTGCCCTATATCTGTCGACAGGATCAATCATTGGAGCCCAATTGGCAGTCAGAATGGCGGATCGGGTGTCGGTGAGATACTTAAAAAGGCTCCTCCACTTGATTACGATCCTGCTGATCATCCAGCTGATATTCAGGGCCTTGACTTAACATCGAAAGAACAAAACATTTTTTCAAAAGGTGTTCCCTACAATTGTTGTAAAAACTCAAAAGTCCAAAGTACAACAAAACACTAACATATAATGGTTCTTCCTCTTTTGTGTTTATATAGTTGTATTTTCGCCAATAACTAGCGTGAAAATTCCCTCCAATAACTGAAAGAATGATATTGATAATAGATATTGGTAGCTGAGTAGCAAAGGCATCAGACCGTCCACCATTAACCCATATGCTAATCTGCCTCGTTAGCATATAAAAATTATTAAAAAAATAACTTTATTTCTTCCTGGTTCTACAACACATCACTTAAAGGGATTTCTTCTAAAACACAAATATTTAATGTGTATATAATCCATAAGTATCTAGACACTTTTCGGTTTCAAAAAATGTAATTATTAACTTGTCGGTTCTAATATAGGAGTAAAGGGGGAAATGATTTGAAGGAATTTATATATTTGATTATTTTTACGTTTCCAGGTTTAATCACATATGTTTTAGCTCAACTGTTAGGTGCTACACCGTCATATAAAAGGAAAGGCAATGAAATGCTCATTGTTAGCTTGTTATTATGGATCCCCATAGTGACAGTCATTTTGATTATTTACCAAATAGTTGCAGGGTTATCCAATTAAATCCTAGTATCAATGAGTATTACATATAATATTACCATATAAAACCAACAGTGCTAATGGCAAACTAACCTGTCGGTTAGTGGAATAAAAAAGCTGCCCAGAAAAGAGCTGCCAGATCTTCAAGTAACGCACCCGTTAGTTTAAGTACATTTCTTCACAATGTTAGGTTAGAAGATAAAAGTGCTTCGTCTTGAACATAAATTCTTTCCTATCTATTGATTATTAACTATTTAGAATAGTATAACTTCTCAAAATCACTTACAATATAGTCAAGCACCTATTTTGGAAAAATCACTAAACAATATTCGTATTAAGAGAGGAGGTAAATGAAATGGAAACATCCAAAAAAATAACAGTAGAAACGACAGTTCAAGCACCAGTAGAAAAGGTATGGCAATATTGGACAGAGCCAACTCATATAACAAAATGGAACAAGGCTTCAGATGACTGGCATACACCATTTGCTGAGAATGATCTAAGAGCAGGTGGGAAGTTCGTTTCAAGAATGGAAGCCAAAGATGGCAGTGCTGGTTTCGATTTTGGTGGAATTTATGATGAAGTAAAATTACATGAGGTTATTGCTTATACACTTGGTGATGGAAGAAAAGTTAAAATCACTTTTAAAGGTCAAGAAAACGAAACCGAAGTAATTGAAACTTTTGATGCTGAAACTACGCATCCGATTGAGTTTCAACAACAAGGATGGCAGGCGATTTTAAATAATTTCAAAAAATATTCAGAAGAAACAACCATTTAAAGAAGCTGCCCTAGTTATCACTTTTATAGGCCACAAAAATGAATTAGTGGCGTGTCTGTGGCTATGAGTACTCACCACGGATACTGCCATTTTTTATTTTTATGATTTTCGTAAGAAGTCGTGGTGTCTGCACCCTTCTTGGGCAACTGTCCATTCAAGGTGCCTGACATCTTTCTTTCAAAAAGTTAAGGCGTTAGCAGCCAACTGTTAAAAAAATAACTCTTCAACTTTTCTCCACATGATTGTGATAACAAGTTATATACAGTCAAATGAAGGTCAAGTACCTGCCCCGTTAGTTCAATAAGAAAAAATCGCTTGGTTAGGCAGCTGGATCTTCAACTAAAGCACCCTTTAGTTGAAGTACAATTATTCACAATAAAAAGGAGGCTGTTAGATGCCTTAACAGTCTCTCCTTTTGTTTTTTACGTTTTTACTTAATGTCGCATCATCGAATATACTAATCATTTAATCCCTTTCCATTGAGAATTTGCTGAATACATTTTTCAACCCTTGACTCACGAGTTTTGGATTGTTTGGGTGCAGAAAAATAAAGAATGTATGCTCTTTGCCGTCCCGGTGTCAATGCTTCAAAAGCAGTTTTCAAGGCAGGGATGTCATCGAGCTTATTTTGAAATTCTTCAGGAATTATAAATTCTGTCGTCTTCTTCAAATTCACTTCCAAACCGGCTTTTTCAACTTCAATGGCTTCATAAATATAGGCTTTCAAGATGGTTTCCATTTCAACTATTTCTTGAACATTGGTGAACCGAATCTGGCGCGCCGCCTGTACATTCTCCGTTTGTTGTATTAGAATCCCATGGGCATCCTGTAACAAGGCACCTTTGTGAAACAGAAGCGCACAATATTCTTTAAATCCATGTATTAAAACTATGTTTTTTTTCTCAAACGTGTAACAAGGATGCATCCACTTAAATTCTTCGGTCAGCTCACAGTCAAGAACGATATTTCTCAACTTCTCATATTCTTCCTTCCACTTTTTAGCTTTAATTAAAAATTCATCAACCTTGTGATTCATTCTACTATTTGTCATCAAGGAACACCCCACTTAAATTTTTCAATCAGCTGACAGTCAAGAACCATCATTCTCAATTTCTCCAATTCTTTCTGTCACTTTTTGACTTCACTTGAATATTCATCAACCTTGATTCATTTTCCATGACCCACTTGGCAAGCCTGCTTGAATCGGTTAAGGTAGACCAAACCGAAACTCATTCTTCTTCCTACATGCGGTTACTTCTTCTTCAACACCCCAATGCGATTTTAACATCTTACATATTTGCGTTTGAAACCAAGCTTCCCTCTATCAATTTCTTTTTGAATACTTTCGTAAGCGTTTAGGAAACTGCTTTTCTTCTTGTCCCGTTTGACTTCTACTGTCCCTACTTCCTTCGCTGTCTCGACTGCCTTTTCATGTAGCGGCAAATATGAAATCGCTACGGTGTATAGAAAATTATTCATAGCGGATTTCGTTCGTTCTGGTGAATGATGAATCGAATTTTTCAAAATATCAAGCATAATGGAAATCTTGCTTTCGGAAAATTCATTGTCTAGGCGGTTCCCTAAAAGCCAGCAATAGCAACTCCAGCCCGCTGACATTCTCATCTCGTCACCGCTAGTAATCCATTTATCAGCAACGTCTTGTGCAATATCTGATTCTGATAAAGTTACTGCTACCACAAAATCGGACAGCATATAAAAATACGCTCCATCCATCCAACGATCAAAATCCGACTCAGTCATGGCTTTTGGGTCTGCAATAATGCCTGCAAAGTACATGGCATCGTAGTTACCTGTCGCATAAAGCTCTTCAGCTAATCGTTGATTTATTTTTATTTTCTTTGCGATTGGCTTCATAGCACCTGTTGCCACGCCAAAAAGCGGCTCGTGCGCACCATTGGATATGTAAATTTTTTTAGCTCGTTCCTTACCAAGAGCTTCAAGCTCCTGCATAACTGTTTCGAGATCCATAGTTTTGTACATCCTTCCTTAATATTAGTTCCCATTTAATTGTAAACAACTAGTTTATATTCTCTATCAACTCGTCAATACGTCTCAATTTTACCATTAATCTTATTGAAGTATTCTGCCCCGTTAGCCGCGCATGCAGCAGATCTGCACCACAGAGAATGAAAATGATAGTGAACTGTCAATACTGATACTATCCTTAATCCAATCACGCCCTCCTCTTTTTTTTGACGTGAGCAGAGTCTTCTTAAGTACGGCCTTTTTGCAAGTTTAGAGGAAACTTATTTTCATGGTAGTTTAAGTGAAAATCTTCACAATCCCTTTCATAAACAAAACTTGGAACATATCCAAGTTTTGTTAATCGTTATTTATTGCCATAACTTTTTATTATGAAGAGTAATTCTATGATACAGACGAATGTTCCTTCTTCAACTGCTAACCTGCCCCGTTTAAGTACATTTCTTCACAAACTTATATTTTTTTAATACAAAAAAATCAGAAACTTGTGGTTCTGATTTTCGTTAGATTGTTACACTAGATTCTACTAGAGGTTCTCCGACGAAACAGTCACCCAGTTGTATAGTTATTATCTCCTAGCGAATAATATTCGTGTTCAACCAACAAACGACATGAGGAGGTAAAACAACCAATGAATAAGAATTCAAAAGGATCTAAAATGTTTACAAATTCACGGTCCTCATCACGAAAATTTATGGAAGTTGAAGCTCGAAGTAAGACCGCCCATCTACAACCTGATCCCCACATATTGCATGATGATGACAAAGATTTAGATTTAGCCAGGATTGATGGTCATAAGATTACTATTCGGGAGAATGGGACATGTGAAAGTTTTTTTAAAGTAACCTCCCTAGGAGCTACTCCTTCAGGAATATATGCAGCAAAGTTAGTTTATCACTTTTTAGATAGCGATAATAATAAAATTGGAAAATGGGATTACGGACGTTTTCCTGTAGATTGTGGCGATATTAATGTGCGGCGTAATCCTACAGGTCGTTATGACGGAAACCTCTATGATCAAATTGTTGATGTGATTTGCCCTGTTGAAGGAACTTGGGAGTGGTGTGATGGCGATGAGGATGAGTAATATAGCCTGTAGTAAGAACAAATAGAAAAAGCCTGTTTTGAAAAAAGATTGATCAAAACAGCCTCTTATTTAATGTGATGGATTAACTTCTTTTATAAAAGAGTTTGATCATTTTTGAAATCCTTGTTGGGGTAGTACCAGCGAAGCTGACACCACCCACAAAGTAGACGCATATATACGCTAAGCCCTTGTTTTTAAATATAAATAGAGACCATAATCTGTCGAAACAGAAGCATAACCCATTTGTCGTAACATAGCTGTGATATTACCACGGTGATATGTTCCATGATTCACAATATGGGGTACTAATTCGGACACACTTGTTTTCATTGGGTCCCCAGATGGATTCTCAATTACAAGAGACTTGTCTATATTTTCTTTTTGGTTAAGGAATGATTTGTATCGCTCGGATAACTCAAAAAACTTTGTCTCCATTTCCTCTAATCCTTTTGACTCTGTTTGTTCTTTTAGTTGTTCAGCTAACATCAATGCATGGTTCATATTTTTACCAGAAAAAACTTCTATCCACCCAAGATCGGAAAGATAAACATGGGCCAATACATTCGATATCGATGAAAACACACTTTGAACTTCTTGACGGTAAACATCCTTTGGAAGCTCTTTTAGTCGGTTGAAAATTTGTTTATTTGCCCACTCGTTAAAATCATAAAACTGTAATGCAAAATGTGTCATTTGAATCTCCCCTTTTTCATGTACGATATAGTTCCTCACCAATTATAAACGACCCTATGTTTTTAAAAAAGCCGGTACTACCCCTCGTTGCACTAACGGGCCATTATCTACAGTATGATTTTCCACCGTATTCAACGTTGTTTAAGATATAAAAATGGCTGATTTCTAACTTCGTGGAAACATTATATACAGTAATTATTTATAGTATTCAACGTACACAAAGATAGGACTTTACGTGGAGGGGTGGGTATGAAGGCTTGGATGCCTGATGAAACAACTGCTTCAGCCTTTCAAGACCAATCATACCCACAGAGGCTCCATGTCAAGTCCTTAACCACTTATCTTGGCATACATGTACACAAAGATAAAAGGTGCATTCTATCAATCTTTTGTCGAGGATACTGTAGATAAGCGCCTGATTGTGGAAGAATGGAGGCGAGAAATTATTCTGCAAACTTAGTCACTATAGTTTTGATAATGTAAGGTAATCATATAAGAATTGCTATTAAACACTATATTCAAAATAATGATATGTAAATATCATGAACATATCAGCGTTTTTCCATGTTTATGAGATGATTAAATGATAGAATGGGGACTGTGAATAAATTTAGTGAGGGGAATCGAATATGAGAATACGAAAAAATTTGGCATTTTTTTTAGCATTCATTGGTGCAGTTGTTCTATTAATTACAAGTGTACAACCACCAAGTGAAGCGAACGCTGCCAAGGGCAACTTGAAACTTAAGAAGCTCGAAGTCGATGAATTTTTTACGAACCATGACGGAACGTTTATATTACGTGATACGAAAAAAGAAAAATCATTCATCTATAACAATGAACGCGCGAATCAACGATATGCACCGCAATCGACTTTTAAAGTTCCTAATTCACTCATTGGGTTACAGGTAGGAGCTGTAGAAGATGAATACGACATTAAATATTGGGATGGTGTTGAGCGAGAAATCGAGGTCTGGAACCAAGATCACACGCTTGGGTCTGCTATGAGGAACTCTGTCGTTTGGTATTATCAAGCTATGGCCCGTGACATTGGATATAATCGAATGGATGAATGGGTTCAGAACATTTCCTATGGTAACCAAGATATTAGTGGAGGAATTGATCAGTTTTGGTTAAGTAGTTCACTCAAAATTTCTCCAATTGAACAAGCAGATTTTATGGAAACTTTGTATAAAGAGAACCTTTCTTTTGATAAGGATGTAATGAAAACAGTTAAACGGATGATGATCCAGAAGGAAGGGGATAACTATACCCTTTACGGAAAAACAGGGCAAGGGTCAGGCATAGGCTGGTATGTCGGTTTTATAGAAACGGACAATCGGACGTATAGTTTTGCTACGAATATTGCTGGAACAAGTACAGACGCTAAAAACATTACAATGGACATTTTAAAGAAATATAATTTAATGGCAGAGTAATTAAACGTTATTTCTAATATCGATCTTCAAGAATGGGCGCTTTAATGGAAGAAGGATAACAGATATGATCAAACTTTTTTATAAAATAATGATTCAATTGATTATATTAAAAGCGTGTTTTGATAATCTTTTTTCAAAACACGCTTTTTCTATTTGTTCTTTTATCAAGGTTTATAGAGTTGTGGATTTTGAATAAAGTTTGATAATTTATAATAAAGTCTGATCGTTTATACTAAAGATTGATAATTAATTTGTAATAATGTTTGATAAAAAATCCTATTGTGATACTCCTTTGGTATCGTAAAGACCATATGGCGATGGGGTACATCAAAGATCTTTTCCTGTTGGCTATCTGACCAGTGATCCGTATACTTCTTACCACACTTATGACAAAAACGACTCTTACAAGTAAAACATACAAAAACAGGCTTGGGAGTTCCTTCGCATCCTAAACATTCATATCGAGAATAACCTAAATCAGTCGTCCCACAACGCATCGCTTTCTCAACGGTTTCTTTAATATCGGCTTGATAAGACTTCGGAAACCGGTAAGCATTCAATTTCCAAAACCCATCGAAATGATCCTTTAGTATCCGTTTAATGAACCCGCTTTTTTGTTTACTCATAACAATTCTCCTCATAAATATAGGAACATTTTACCGAACAGTTATCCACAAGTCGAGAATTTTATAATTTCCCACTAGCGTTGCATTAAATAAAAGCGAATTTGTCAAGCTCAAATCAAATAAATTTATTTTGAA